>NZ_QQAI01000009.1:0-120874 GCF_021023115.1 Psychrobacter sp. CCUG 69069 | reverse complement strand
AAGTCATACCCTCGTCTAAGCTTTTTAGTACTTGTTTGCGAAAATCTAGGGAGTAAGTCATGGTCTTTATGATAGCAATTAGGTTTGATAATTAGTTTATAACACTTTTAAGTGGGATTGACTATAGTATGGTTATTTATAATGTATTACCATTCGACATCAATGCCAATAAGGGTCTGTCCCTGCTGTTTTTTATTGGGGTATTGTGGCTCACAGAAGCGGTACACGTGACGATTACTGCACTACTAGTAGTAGTGGTCGGGGCCTTAATTGGTATACCAGAGTTCGATGCTGAAATTGGTCTGCAAAGTTTCGCTAATCCTACTATTTATTTGTTCTTTGGTGGTTTTGCGCTGGCGGCGGCCTTGCATGTGCAGCAATTGGACAAAAAAATTGCGCTAAAGATTTTATCGATGTCAGGTGGCAAACTAAGCACAGCCGTGTTTTTGATATTTGGGGTAACGGCATTTCTATCGATGTGGATATCGAATACGGCGACTGCGGCGATGATGTTACCGCTGGCGCTTGGTATTTTGACGCAAGTTGATCGTGAAAAAGATCGTGGTACTTTTGTTTTTGTGTTATTGGGTATTGCTTACTCAGCAAGTCTTGGGGGATTGGGTACCATTGTCGGTTCACCGCCTAACGCCATCGCGGCAAAAGCACTCGACATTGCCTTTGTTGATTGGATGAAGTTTGGTGTGCCAATGATGCTGGTGTTATTGCCGCTATTATTGGGTGCAATGTACGTGTTCCTTAAACCCAACCTGAATCGTAAAATCACACTGGTTGAAGATGAGCCTATTGCTTGGAACAAACCGCGTGTGGTGACTATTATCGTCTTTATCGTCACGGCATTGAGCTGGATATTTTCCAAAAAAATTGGCGCAGCACTGGACATTACTGATACCGATGCTGTTATTGCTTTATCAGCGGCAGCGGCTGTGGTCAGTCTGGGTTTGGTATCATGGAAACAAGTCTCTGATAATACCGATTGGGGTGTCCTCATGTTGTTCGGTGGCGGTATTGCCCTGTCAACGATTTTAAAAGTATCAGGGGCGTCGTTGGTACTGGGTGAAACGGTAGCCAATGCACTGTCTGCTGCACCGCTGATTGTGGTTATGATTGCAGTATCGGCGTTTATTATATTTTTGACAGAGTTCGCTTCTAATACGGCCTCTGCCGCGCTACTTGTACCTGTATTTGCGGCTATCGCTGAGCAGATGGGTCTGCCGCATGAAGTACTGGTATTGGTCATCGGTATTGGTGCTTCTTGTGCCTTTATGCTTCCAGTTGCCACGCCGCCCAATGCTATTGTATTTGGTACTGGCCTGATTAAACAGACGGAGATGATCCGTACGGGTGTCATTCTCAATATTATCGCTACCTTTGTGGTTGGGTTGTGGGCTTATTTTTTCTTGATATAGTCTCATTAACAGCGTTATGATAAATAAACCCGATGTCTCAACCATTACGAGGCGTCGGGTTTTTTATTCGTTTTTACTTACTACTGATGTAACAAATCAGCAGTTACTTTTTAAAATAAAGACTCACCTTTTAACCTAGCCTCTCATATTGATGACAAACTTGAGGTAGATACAGAGGATATATATAACGTCAATGCTCTTATCTCAAACGGTCAGCTTTTGATTGCGCCTATTAGCCATATAGGAAATGGTGACCTTGAGATTGAAGAAGATAAAGAGTGTGTTGGATATGTGAGTATTAAGAACTTAAGGAAGTTATCATAATATGTCTTTAAACATGTACTACAAAAGCGGTATGATCCGCAAAACCCGCTGCCAAATCTCTGATGAGCTATTGCCCACCTTTTATCAGGTTCATGATAATGCGAATTTTCCACAATTGACGTGGTTAATTGACCATCTTTATGATAATCCGCAGATCCAACCTGAAAACGCTAGAGCATTAGCCAATGAGATAGTGGCATTTGAGAAATTAATACTTTCGCTACATCTTCCTTTTCCTAGGCTGCCATTGCAAAAACTACATACCTTTTTTATAGGCGCGGCCACCAGCCAACAGATTGTTTATACGAGTAGTGATTGATTTTATGATTTAAGCCACCTCTATAATAGTAACTATGTAGGTATTTGCATTGCAATCAGGTCTTTTATCGTTCTGATGGCTATAGAACTCTGGGACAGCAAAAATCAATAAGTGACCTTAGTAGATACTACAACCACCTTCTCAGTTCTAACCAAACACTATTACCAACTTGAATCACACCTAAATTACCCCCATAATCTAACCACTTCTAAATAATAAATAGCCTAAGTAAATATGCCCAATACTTCCAAGAATACAAACTTAGAAACATCTACTGTCGTTGAAAATCATGATACTGCAAAATCAGCAATAACAAATGATGAAGAAACCTCTTTAGTTGATACGACTGATTTACCAGTGCTGGCTAAAGACAGCTATTATCTAAGCCGTCTTGAGCGCGAGTTGGCGCGTGGTACTGTCGCCAAAAACAAAAAATCCAATCACGAATCTGATCAGAAAAACAATAAAACCGATGAGATACTTGCAAAAAAACGCGCGCAATATGACAAGATCAAAACCCGCTCACAACAAGCGGTGCAGGCACGTATTGAGAGTATCCCGAGCGACTTACCGGCCAAATTAAACCTTGATTTGCCGGTTAGCCAACGTGCCGATGATTTGGTACAAGCCATCATTGATAATCAAGTCATCATTGTCGCCGGTGAGACGGGCTCTGGTAAAACGACGCAGTTACCAAAGCTTGCCATGCTGGCAGGACGCGGGATCACAGGACAAATAGGGCATACGCAGCCGCGCAGATTGGCCGCGCGTAGTGTTGCCAACCGAATTGCCGAAGAGCTGGGCGAGCCATTAGGTAATACCGTCAGCTTTAAGATTCGCTTTAATGAGCAAGGGTCAGCACAATCCGTTGTTAAGCTGATGACCGATGGTATCTTGCTCGCGGAGTTGGGGCACGATCGCTTTTTAAGTAAATACGACACCATCATTATTGATGAAGCCCATGAGCGTAGCTTAAACATTGACTTTATCATGGGTTATCTCAAAAAAATGCTACCCAAGCGTCCTGATTTAAAAGTCATCATCACGTCAGCCACCCTTGATACCAAGCGTTTTAGTGAATATTTTAGCCGCTATGATGCCAAGCTAAAACGTCAGATACCTGCGCCAATCTTTAATGTTGAAGGCCGCAGCTTTCCTGTTGAAGTTCGTTATCGTCCACTCACCGATGAGCCTGTGACCAGCTCGGATGATGACAGCTATGATGATTTTGAGGATAATTTACCCCGCGCTGTGGTGGCAGCGGTCGATGAGTGTTTTAGTGACGCGCAAAACAAAGGCCATGCCGATCAAGCCGATATTTTGATATTTGCGGCGACCGAAGCTGAGATTCGCGAATTACAAGACGTGCTGGTGCGTCATGGACCCAAACACACAGAAGTACTACCACTGTTTGCTCGGCAGACGTATGAAGAGCAGCAGCGTATTTTTCAGCCGTCAGGCCGTGGTCGGCGTATTGTTATCGCCACCAACGTGGCCGAAACTGCGTTGACGGTACCGGGTATTCGCTATGTGATTGATTTGGGATTTGCGCGGATTTCACGTTACTCGTATCGCTCACGCGTGCAACGTTTGCCGATTGAAGCGATCTCACAAGCGGCGGCCAATCAACGTAAAGGTCGCTGTGGCCGTGTCGCGCCTGGCGTTTGTATTCGTCTGTATAGCGAAGAAGACTTTAGTGGCCGCCCTGAATTTACAGAGCCGGAGATTCTACGAACCAACTTAGCGTCTGTCATTCTACAGATGGCCAATCTGCGCCTCGGTAGCGTTGATGATTTTGAATTTATTGAGCCGCCAGATAGCCGCTTAGTCACGGACGGCCATAAACTGCTTGATGAACTGGGCGCGATTACAGTAAAAAACGAGTCAGCGCCTGCCAATCAAAACGCCAAGCCCAAATCGAAAAAGGGTTTAGATCACTTGCGTCTGACTCGTATCGGTCAACAAATGGCACGTATGCCTATCGATCCAAGGCTGGCACGTATGCTGGTCGCTGGCTCTGATTTTGACTGTATTCGTGAGATGCTCATTGTGGTTGCCGCGCTTGCCGTACAAGACCCACGCGAGCGCCCCGCCAATAAGCGCACGCAGGCCGATCAAAAACATGCGGTTTTTCGCCAAGATGACTCTGACTTCTTGTTTTATTTAAGTTTGTGGAAAGCGCTATTTGAAAAGGATGAAGATGGCAATAAGTTGTCTGGCAATCAGCGTAAGCAATTTGCGAAGAAAAACTATCTGAGTTTTCCGCGTGTGCGCGAATGGCATCAGACCCATCGTCAGTTGGTACAAATGGTGACTGAGCTTAAGCTGACCGATGTGAGCGATGCAAAAAATACTGATAAAGCCCATGCTAAAAATGCCTCCATTGAAGCGACAACGAGTGATCCTACGGCGATTGAAGATGAAGAGCTTCGGGCTGTTAAGTATGCTAATTTGCACCGAGCACTGTTAACGGGTTTATTGTCCATTATCGCGCATAAAACTGAAAATCGCGGTGAGTATTTAGCCGCGCGTCAACAAAAAGCCAAAATATTCCCAGCCAGTACGGTGTTTAAACAAACGCCGCCTTGGGTGATGGCGTTTGAGATGGTCGAAACATCACAAGTCTTTATGCGTACGGTGGCTAAGATTGAGCCTGAGTGGATCATCTCAGCCGCCGGTAACTTACTAAAATATCACTACTTTGAGCCGCATTGGTCGAAGAAGACAGGCCGTGTCAAAGCTTACGCCCAGATTAGTTTGTTTGGTCTCATTATTGTCAGTAAGCAGCTGACCAACTATGAGCAAGTCAACCTAAGTGAATCACGAGAAATCTTTATTCGTGATGGTCTGGTGACGGGTAATTTGGGGCGTCAAGCGCCATTTTTACAGCATAATATGGATAAAATCGCGGACATTGAGCGCATTGAAGATAAATTACGCCGCCGTGATTTATTGGTCGATGAAGAATCACTGTATCAGTTTTATGATAAAAAAATTCCGGCTCATATTGCCAGCCGTAAAGCCTTTGAAGACTGGCGTGCTGAGGTAGAAAAGACGGATACTAAGCATCTATTCTTTACTGATGAAGATGTGTTAAACAGCCAAGCTCCGACCACGGGCGAGTTTCCAGAGGTATGGAAGTTGGGTGATTTAAAATTGCCCCTGCGTTATGTATTCGATCCGGCTAGTGATGATGATGGCGTGACTATTCGGGTGCCACTTGCCGCGTTACCGCAGCTTGATGCTATCGAGCTATTGTGGGGTGTGCCCGGATGGCGCTATGAGCTGGTGCTGCAGCTGCTCAAATCATTACCGAAAGACATACGCCGTCAAATCGTCCCCATTCCTGATACGGCTGACAGCTTGTTTGACGAGCTACAGCCGGCTGGTGGTCATGGCTTGCTAAAACAGTTGTGCCAAGCGCTAAACCGTCGCGGTATTATGTCAGTGACGCCAGAGAGTTTTAATCCGGCTAGTATTGACCGTTACTTACAGCCACAAATCTGCGTAGTCGATGATAAAAATCGCATCATCGAAAAAGGCCGTGATCTACAAACGCTTCAGATTCGTCATGCTAGTGAGACCAGTCAAGCAGTGAATGAGCAGCAAGGCGTGCATACCGAATTCCCTGAGCATTTTGCCTTTAGTAAAAATCATCATAGCGCAGGCGTGGTGATGAAGCAGTTTGCGGCTCTAGTCGCTGATGAGGCAGGGGAAGCAGTGTCTATTCACCAATACACGGATGTCAATGCCGCGTTACAGGCGCACCGTGTTGGGGTATTGACCTTAATCAAAGGCAAGCTTGGGGCGAAGAAAAAACAGTTGACCAGCCAAGTTGATAAGATATTCAAATTAGCGTTTGCGCCACTTGGTGATATGGACAAGCTCAAAACTATTATCATTGATGCGACGTTAGATGCTGCGCTCGAAGAGCACTATGTGTTGTTTGATCATAGCACCGACTTGCCTGAAAGCGCCGATAGCATGGCAGTGGGCTTGGCGGAGGAGCTACCGTTTACCACTGAGGAGTATGCACAAACTTTAGAAGTGGTGGCTAGTAACTTCCTATTGACTGGTCAAGGTGTCATAAAAACGCTCAAAAACGTCTATACCCGTTGGCAACGTATACGCCAAGGGTTATTGATGCTTGATCGGGAGATCTTCGGTGAGTCTATCGAGGATATTGAAGATCAGTTAGAAGATCTGCATTTGGCTGACTTTGTTTATCGGATGGATTATAGCCATTGGCAACAATATCCACGCTATCTTGAAGCGCTAGAGATTCGTCTTGAGCGCCTTGAGCATAATCTGGATGCTGATCTTGATGGTGTCTATGCGCTGGACTTACATATGGAGCGGCTAGCAGGACGGGCGGACAAAGATGCCATCAGTGAATATCGTTGGATGGTGGAGGAATATCGTATTCAATTGTTTGCCCAGCCAATGAAAACTCGTATGGCAGTATCCCCTAAGCGCCTCAGCAAGATGTGGGATAAGGTCAGTTAAAGTAGGAAAGTATTTTGGTGCTTTTATGGTAGGTTAGAGCAGGCGTTATTCACACTGTTTTAAGCTTATGATAAAGGACCATTAGCATCTAAATGGGACAAGGGCTGGATTAGCGATTGCTGATCCAGCCCTTTTTATTTGAAAGCGTTATTGCCTGATATTTTCAGTCAGTATACCCATGCTATAAAGGATAAATGCAATCACTGTTAGTATCACAATAAAGGGTGTGAGTATCCAGATCACAGTGTTAATCAGTAACGCGGGTAACAACCCATCAAACAGTACGGTATCTGGTGTAAAAAAATCGGTCACTACATCGATTGCGTGCTTGGCAATGGGGAACAGTAAGGTACTTAACGCTAACATGTAAATGTACTTGCTAAAACCAGGATCGCTCACGAGAACTGTAAAGTAAAACACTAAGAAAAAAGTGACCCCTAATGCCCAGCACTTGAGAGTATAACTTAAATGTCTCATATTCATTCCTCACAGATCTCGTTGCGATCGCAAATAGAGAGCAGAGCAATCCAATAAATTCGAAATAGTAAATATTATATATGTTATATAACGAATATATTAAATAAGTCAACTATTTTTTACTAAAAAATTGATTATAAATGGTTTACCTACAGTTTGATGGTCTGAAAATACTTTTATAATCAATTTTGAAATAGCCTAAGTAATAATGAAAATTACAATAAATCCTTCAGTTTTATAAAAAGACACACACTGCTATAACCCATTAAACCAACAAGTTTATTAAACTTTAGTGTGATACTTTACAATTAAATGCTTATAGTTTTGATATAAAAGACATTAGACCCGACAGTACAAAATTATAAATACCGCCTTGAAAACGTTTTAGGAATACATCTATGGAAGGACTAGTTGGTACAGTAAACGGAATTATTTGGAGCTCAGCGCTAATCTATCTGTGTTTAGGAGCTGGCCTGTTTTACTCCATCATGACGCGTTTTGCGCAAGTGCGGCTATTTGGTGAAATGTTACGTTTGATATTCAAAGGGAAGGCCAGTGTTGATGGCATCTCGTCCTTTCAAGCTTTAACCTTATCTTTGGCTGGACGCGTCGGTATGGGAAACATCGCAGGGGTAGCGGCAGCCATTGGTTTTGGTGGACCAGGTGCAGTATTTTGGATGTGGGTGGTGGGTTTCTTAGGAGCTTCTACCGCCTACGTCGAATCGACACTCGCCCAGATATACAAAGAAAAAGACGTCAATACGGGCCAATACCGTGGCGGGCCTGCCTACTATTTTGAGCGTGTACTCGGCCAGCGCTGGTATGGCGTCATTTTTGCCATTGCGGCCCTGATTGCTTTAAGTATGTTCTTACCTGGTATTCAGGCGAATGGCGTGGTCAATGCCGTGACTCAGGTCGTGGGAGAAGGCGCGTCCATAAATATTTTAGGTAAAGAGGTGGGTACCACACGGTTAAGCGCACTAGCGATGATTTTGGTGGTTTTTGGCATCATTATTTTCGGTGGGGTTAAACGTATTGCTACCGTGACCGAGCTTGTGGTGCCTTTTATGGCGATCGGCTACATGGTGTTAGCCGTGATTATTATGTTAAGCAATTTCGAGATGATCCCACAGGTATTTGGACTGATTATCAGTGATGCCTTTACCGCGCAAGCAGGCTTAGGAGCAGCAATTGGCTGGGGTGTTAAACGCGGTGTGTATTCAAGTGAAGCAGGTCAAGGTACAAGCCCGCACGCAGCGGCGGCGGCGGAGGTTGACCATCCAGCGCAGCAAGGTTTGGTTCAATCATTCTCAGTCTATATCGATACTTTATTGGTCTGTTCTGCAACGGCGTTTATGATTTTGACCATGGGTACTTACAATGTCCAAGGCACACTATCTGATGGGCAATATGTGGTACAAAATGTCGTCGCTGGCACTGAGGTTAATTCACCCGCCTTTACGCAGCTGGCGATGGAGTCCTTATATGGGGCTTTTGGCAATATTTTTATCGCTATAGCTGTGTTTTTCTTTGCGTTCACTACCATTTTGGCCAACTACTATATTGCGGAAGTCAACGTTGTCTATTTAACTCGCTTCATTGGCCCTAAAGCCAATAAAGTCGGTCTATTTTTTGTGAAAATACTAATGATGGTAATGATTGCTTATGGCGCCCTCAACTCAGCAGGTTATATTTGGGCGATTGGCGATATCGGAGTGGGCCTTATTGCTTGGTTGAACATCGTCGGCATCTTAGTTATTTTCTTTATGGCACGTCCCGCTATAAAAGCGCTTAGAGATTATGAAGCGCAGCGTAAAGCAGGGGTAAAAACTTACACTTTTGATCCCATAAAAATCGGTGTTAAAAATGCCTCCTATTGGGAGGAGCGGCACTTAAAAGAAAAGCAAGCCTTAAAAGAAGAGGCGTTATACAAGCACTCTTAATAAATGTAATTGCTCCAATCGTCTGATGAGAGGTGCACTAGCGGGGGAGCTTATTTATAATCTCTCCAGCTCGCTTGGAGGTGCCCCTTCTCTTAGCCAATCTATGTCCGTTAAAAAATAAAAAACCCGTTTTAGAGGTTTGACTCCAACCTCTAAAACGGGATTGATGAACCTATAAAATTTACTAGGTAAATGACGGGCTAGCTTTCTAGCTGCTCGATCATGCTTTGATACTTTTCTTTTCTATCAGTCATCTTACGGCGTTTTTCCTCAGCATTCTCTACTGGTTCTTTAGAGTCTTCTACTTTTTTGTCAAAAGCTTCCAGCTCCGCATCTACGCCCTCTAAAAGTTTATTGAGTATTAAGGCAACCGCTTTTTCAGAAACGTCGTGGGTTACGTTAGAAGCGTCAGACTTAAACTCATCTTTAAGTTTAGAAGCCCATTGATAGATATTTGTTACCATCGCCCCGTACTTATCGTCTTTACCGGATTTGTCCTCTTTATCAGATTTACCGTTTTTATCTGACATAATTTCGTCTTTAAGCTTAGACGCCCATTGGTAAATGTTGGCTATCGTGACGCTGTTATCAGACTTATCATCTTTATCAGACTTATCATCTTTATCAGACTTATCATCTTTATCAGGCTTATCATCTTTGTCAGACTTATCATCTTTATCAGACTTATCATCTTTATCAGACTTATTGTCTTTGTCAGACTTATTGTCTTTGTCAGACTTATTGTCTTTGTCAGACTTATTGTCTTTGTCAGACTTATTGTCTTTGTCAGACTTATTGTCTTTGTCAGACTTATTGTCTTTGTCAGACTTATCGTCTTTGTTAGACTTATCATCTGTGTTAGAAGAATCGTCGTCAGAAATGACGTCATCACCTTTTAAAACTTCTACAGACGTTACCGCATCGTTGTTAGGGGTCTCTGTTGACTCATTCTCTACGTTATTATTTGGGGAATTATTTGACATATCTTATAGCCCTCTTTATGTTATTTATTGGAAGATGTCGATACTTGATACTAAGCCAGTCGCTTTTTTTATTCAGTATATTAATGTAAATATATGAGACGACAGCTTAGTTTTTCGACATTATATTTAAGAGGTTAAATATAAAAGTCAGTAATTACCACTGCTGTCATGCTTGATAGTTGGATAACTAAGTTTTTGAAATAAATGGTTTTTTATTGACAGGTGCAAGTGCTACCGTATAACTGTGCAAGCCATAGGCGCTATTTTATTTTAAATGGATTATGTGACCTTTCTTAACAGTTCTTAGGTAAAGGCGATGAATCTTTATTCAGCCTGCCACTAAGTGGCTCAGTAAGTATAGGCCATACTATTGAGCGTTTTGTGCTATAGATTTACTACTAGAGTGAATGAAGTAAAGCGCAATTGCGAGACACACTAACGCACTGATACGACTGCCTGATAGATGGATTGCTTCATTACCTAACCAGCCAAAATTATCGATTAGCACGCTCATGCACAGCTGTCCAAAGATGACTGCCACGGTTGCCACAGCAGTACCGATACGCTGTACTGCCACCACCATAATGACAATATAAGGGACGCCGCACAGCGCCCCTAGCAGCTGCCATTTTGGTACATTCATTAAGGTAACAGTATGATTGGGTTCAAAGAAGAATATAAGCAAGGATGTTACTACCGCGCCCACAGAAAAAGTGAGAAACGCACTTTTGAATACGCCAACGTTGCCGCCAAGGCGTCCATTTAACGCTGCTTGTACACTTAAGGTCGCACCGCCAATGATTGCTAGGATAACCATCAATATAAGTGTCATGTGTTTTACCCCTGAGCCATAAAAAAAAGTGCCGCAATAATGAAAAATAAAGCAATAATTCTCTTATTGTCTATTTTTCGTTCAGTGGTTCCAAATAAACCGTAGTGGTCTATGATCAAGCTCTTAGAGACTTGCCCAGCCAGAATGCCAATCATGGTCATCGCGATCCCAATAACGGGTGTCACTACCGTTAATATCACAACGTAAATAGGGCCTAAAATGCCACCAACTAGCAGTAGGGGAGGTTGTGAGAAAAATGATGGGCTGTCTCGTGGACTAAAAAACAACATTAAAAAGAAAGTCAGAGCCGCCCCAACACCAAAAATACTCAATGTCGCCCACAGCTCCCCAACTTGACTCCCTAAAGGTCCAAGTAAGCCTGCTTCCACAGACAATCCCATGCCTCCTAAAATAACAATAAGTACTAACAATATTTGCATGAAAACAACCCTAATAAGCAAGACTGGGTAGTCTACAACAGCTTCTCCCCATAAAAAACGCTACAATGTAGAAATCACCTTTGCATAAGTTGCACAAATGAACACAGTAGATAATATCAGCATAAAAACCTTACTTTTTTATATCAGCGTTTTTAATGCCCAGAGCTTTTCGGTGGTGGCTCGAAAAGAAGGGGTATCTGCTTCTAAAGTGTCACGTATCATCAAACAGTTGGAAGACTCGTTGGGGCAGCAGCTTTTTTATCGTAATACACGCGCTGTTATTCCTACCGAAGCGGGTCGTGTGTTTATGATTTATGCACACTCCATGACCGAGAGTATGAATGCCGCCCAAACGGCGCTTCAAGATAGAACGTTAGAACCGGGAGGACTAATAAGAATCAATGCACCCGTCTATTTTGGACAACGCCACATCGCACCTTGGCTACCTCAGCTTAGTACCCAATATCCTAAACTGCAGATAGAGTTGACGTTGACCGATGATTTTATTGACCCGCATCACTATGCAACAGACGTCATTTTTCGGATCGGGACATTGGACGACTCGGCTTGTCATGCGCGTATTTTTGGCACGCAAACCTATCATCTCGCCGCTTCCTCAGAGTACATAAACAAAAACGGTAAGCTGCAAACACCAGCAGATTTAATGCATCATAAATGTTTGGTTTATAAAGGCTCAACAGGACCCAATCGCTGGCTCTTTCAGGCAAAAGATGAAGAATGGGCATCTTACTTAGCACCTGCTTTACTGATGTCCAATAATGCAGAATCTTTGCTAGTGTCCGCGCTCAAAGGCATGGGGATTGTGCTTTTTCCGGATTGGTTGATCGGTGATCATCTAAAAGATGGCACGTTAGTGAAGGTACTGCCTGATTACAATGCCGCTGTGAAAACAACGCCTCAACACATCGCCGCCATTTATCCTAATACACGCCACGTTTCTCTCAATGTCAGAACGTTGATTGATTATTTCGCTCAGGTTTACGGTGAGCCACTGTATTGGCAGCTTATTTAAAACTGTGTATTTGGATAGTGATAAGTATGCTAATGACCATCAGTAGTAGCCGTGCGTTGTGTTTGGGAAGAAAAACACATAAAAATTATCAATAAGTCACTCAGTCAGCAGGGCGGCTAACTATAACGGTACTTACCAGTGTTACTGTAAGGTGCTTGAAAAAGATAAAAAACTTATTAAAAATGATTGAATAACCTTTGTTAAGCCGTCCTCTGGTTTAACAAGTCAAATTGGCAAAACCGATTTTGGACTTTTTTTAAATCATTGTGAAGCAAATAAAAATTTTATGCCTAGTGTATCAAGCGTCAAAATTTCTTGGGCAATGGGCCACAACGCCACCCGCGCCGTCCTACTATGTGGGCTGAGTGACGCATTTTTGATCACAGCTGTGCTTTGGCGGTATTGTACAATCAAAGTGTGGCCAATCAATCGGAGTATCCTATGGAGCTGGCTGAGCTTTCAGAAAAACAAACCTCAAACAGGCAACAAGGCGAGCGTATCATCCTACGTTTGACCTATATTAGCCGTCATAACCCCGATAATAAGAATATCGAAGTGACGCGTATCCTTGCACAGGCGCAGCGCAATAATGAGCGTAACGGAATTACTGGCGCTTTAGTCATCAATGAGGACTACTTTATCCAGAGCATTGAAGGGGCAAGACCTGTCATTAACGAGCTGTTAAGAAAGCTGGTTAAAGACGATCGGCACTTTTCGTTGCAAGTTATTGAGTGTACTGAGATCGAGCAGCGGCGCTGGAGTAAGTGGTCAATGAAACATTTAACCCCAAGTGAGCATGATACAGAACACGTGCGCAAATTCTCAGCGGGTAAGGATTTTAACCCTTATCTAATGAGCACCGCACAAATCGTGAATTTCATTGAGACACTATCGGAAATTCAAGAACAGCGCACATCTGCGACAACAGATCTTAGTTTTCAATAACGCGGTTGGGTTCAATACAATTTATATGAGAGATGAGATATGACGAACACTACTTTGGAGCCCCATATTTTGGTCAGTATGACCTACGTTAGCCGGGCAAACCCAGATATGTCAGCGGAAGAGTTCAGTGCAATTTTGCAACAGGCACAAGCAAATAATACGGTTAACGCCATTACTGGCATGCTGATTTTTAATAACAACTATTTTTTGCAAACCATCGAAGGGTCGAGAGCACAGATCAATCATTTGTTGGATGCTTTGATTGCCGATCAGCGGCATTATGATCTACAGCTGATTGAAACACGTGAATTGAGATGTAGAGAGTGGTCTAGATGGGCGATGAATTATGCTTCTCCAACCAAAGAAAATGCCGCGCTTTATCTTAAATACTCGACGACTGTCAATTTTAATCCCTACTTACTGAGTGCCGAATCCGTACGGGGTTTGATGAGTGAGCTGAGTCAGTAACGAGGGTCGAATGCTTTTGGTGTGTCTTTATTCAAAATAAACACCAAAACGGCTCCTAAGATGATCGCACTTGCCACCACAAACGGTACAGTGAGTGGCTCAGACAAAAAAACCACCCCTAGTAAGGCGGCAAGCACAGGCACGCACAGTTGTACAATCGCGGCTTGTGTGTTTTTTAATAAAGGCATTGCCGTATACCAGATACTATAGCCCATACCAGATGCGATCGCCCCTGAGGCACACGCCAGTACGATACCTTTGGTGGTTATACTCTCTAAATGACTGTTAGTGACGCCTGTGTTATTTAAATATATCCCCACGATGAGCAGGATCGGAACGGCCACAAGGCTTCTGAAAAAGTTAAAACCGGTGGCTCGTAGCGGAGAGATACATGACTTGCCGCGTATGCTATATACTCCCCACGCCACACCGCTTACCGCCATGAGTGTCGCTGCTAATAGTGAAGGTGCTGCCACTGATGGCAGCATTAAGTAGATAAATCCTGCCACAGCTACAAAAAATGCCAGCCATTGCAATGTGCTTAATTGCTCTTTTTTATAGATACCCCAGCCGATCATGGTGAGCTGAACGGCCGAAAATAAAATTAGCGCGCCCGTACCAGTATCAAGCGCCACGTAGGCAAGCGAAAAGCACAATGCGTACACTACTAGGCTGAAGCTACTCAACCAACTGCCTTTATCGTTTAACAGAGCCTCACGGTCGGTATGACTGTACTTTACTGCTTGGGATCGCAAACGGTAGGCATGAAGCGTCATGATAACGCCCAAACAAACAGCGGCGCTCATTAGGCGAATAATAGTAAAGCCCCATGCATCTATATAGCCCTCTGCCAACGCCATCCTACAAAACAAAGAGTTTGCGGCAAAGGCGAGTAACGCAATAACGGTATAAAACGTGGCTTTCAAAAATAATTCCTACAATTGGTAAGCAGTTTTTCGAATAAAATGGTCAAGAACTGGCCTTGAACCGCTCATTGCTTTTTCAGATGCGCTGCTGCTATCAAAGCAGCTTGCTTATGAGCAAAGCTGATATAGCTCCTCCACTATAAAGTAAATACAGTGCTGCTAGGATAAAATTTCGCAGCCTCTGTTAGCAACTGTTAGCAACGGCACAGCACGCAAAAAAGACGATCCTAGAAGTACATTATAATAAGTGTGCTTCTTTTATTTAATGAGCGGTAGCTGTCCTGCTAAAAATTCAGTGACTGATTGTCTCACAACAACACCTGTATTGCCGGATTGACTGCAAAGATCTTCTCTTAAGTTGACCCAATCATAACTGGTTTTTGATAAGAAGGATGGGATGACTGAATGCTCAAAGCAACCCCTAGTACCAAACGCAATAGCACAGACAAAAATGATAAATAGGAAATAGAAGTATGGATTGGGCCAGTATTTTTATTTATGACACGACTTGGGTGTTTGCCGTTGAAATCTTAATACGCGTCACAGTGATGTTTGTGCTCATTATTTCGTTTTTACGATTTACCGGCAAGCGCGGTGTTCGTCAACTGTCTATCTTTGAGTTGACTATCATTTTGTCACTGGGTTCGATTGCAGGCGATCCCATGTTTACTGAGGATCTACCTATTATTCAGGCGGTACTGATTATGAGTACCGTTATCTTGCTTTATCGACTGTGTACTTGGGCAATGATGAAGTTTCAGCCTATTGAAAATTTTTTGGAAGGGAAGTCGCTTTATATTGTCGAGGATGGCATGCTGGTGCTTGAGAAGATCAAAAAGGGTAAGATGTCACATGATGAGTTTTTTGCTGAAATGCGCCAACAAGGGGTCGAGCACCTAGGTCAAGTACGGACTGGATTGTTAGAGACAGATGGGAATTTTAGTGTGCTGCTGTATCCACCTAAAAAAACGGTCTATGGTCTGCCACTGTTTCCCAAACAGTATCAAGCAGTAGAAAAAATAGAAATAGGCGTTTGTTACGCGTGCATGTATTGTGGCTATGTCGAGCACATCTCTGAGCCCAACCAGCTCTGTGTACGTTGTGAGAATCAGTGTAAGAATTGGGCTAAGGCATTAAACAGTCAGATTGTGAGATAGAAAATAGAGTAAATGCATCATAAAGTGGCGGGTCGCCTTAGTGCTTTTTGGTATCGCCAACCACTTTATCCATGACCGCAAACAGCAAGCCAGATATTACGAAAGTCATGTGAATAATCACTTTCCACATCAACTTATCAGCATCAACTTCGCCCATTTTACTCGTTATGTCCATAAACGACTTTAACAGATCAATAGCAGAAATAGCGACGATGGCACCGATGACTTTTAGCTTTAGGCCAGAAAAATCAACTTTCCCCATCCAGCTAGGGCGATCATCATGAGTGCCCGTATCAATTTTTGAGACAAAAATCTCGTAGCCACTGAATATAATAATAAGCAGCAAGCTGGCAACCAATGAGATATCGACCAGCACCAGTATATCCACAATAACACTGGCTTCAGAGGCTACGATGATATCAGCAAACATATACCACAGTTTTTGGACGAATTTGATAAACAGTAAAATAATCCCTAAAACCAGCCCCAAATAAAAAGGAGCTAATATCCAGCGACTATTGAATATCATTTTCTCTAGATAGCGTTCAAGGTTTTTTAGCATGGACATCTCTTAAAGTTATTAAAGGTAAAAGGGTTGGGCGTCTACTGAGCACGGGGTAACTGATTCATTTTAGAAAGCCGTTCAACAACTTTTTGTACCCTCTCACTTCTATCACCGCCAACACAGTAAAATGACTGTTGGTGATCGGTTAACTGACTGGCAAAAAAAGCACTGATCTCTTCACGCTGATGGGGACTGTCACGCAAGTCATCCGCGACCCACGGGGTATCAATGTCGGTCAATATTATCAAATCATAATGATGGGTTAACGCGGCAAGGGTTAACGCGTCGGGACAATCATCGTAGTACCAATTGGCATACACCATTAGCTCAAACAAACTGGTATCACAAAATAAGTAACGGTTTTCATCTGGCATTTGAGCCACTTGTTTGGCCAGTTCGTTCTCTAGCGCTATCTGACCTTGCGCGATAGGGAGAAGGTCATCCCATGTACAAGTGAGCTGCTTGTCATCCCACTTTGCTTGTAGGTAAAGACGCATGTACTCTGGTACCCACAGGCTACCGAAGTATGCGGCTAAGTCGCGACATAGCGTGGTCTTGCCAGTACTTTCTGCCCCTAATACCGCGACAGTAATAACGGAATTAGGCGTATGCTGTATGAGGTTGGGTGCGATAGCGGCGTTGCCATTCATAATAAGCCCAAATTGCGATGAGAGTAAAAATTACGTATTGTAGTGCCGTAAATGTCAGACCTTTATAAAAGTACAAAGGAACGGAGATCGCATCAGCGATGATCCACAGTAACCAGTGCTCAATTTTGCGCCTCGCCATGAGCCACATCGCCATCAAAAAAAGCGCTGTGGTTAGCATATCGGTATAGTCAACCCACGTAAACAGATGCAGGCCGAGTGCGGCGCCATCGAAATTAAAGCCGTTATTAATCACTGGACGAAAGTAATAAACGGAGGCGACAAAAGCGATAGTCGCAGTGGCTAGAGCGGCCAATGTCGGCATATCTTTTATGCTTAAACGTTCAACTTGAATCGTGTGGTGGCCATCAGTGCTTTTTAATGACTCATGTTGTTGCTGGCCCGTGGGGTTTATGTGATCCTGATACTTTTTGTACGCTTTATTCTTCTTATTCTGCGACCAATTCACCCAACCATAGAGACTCATGATGGTATAATAAGCGTTGATAAACATATCGCCAAACAACTGCCATTTCCATAGCAGGTAAACAAAGATAGCGGTGCTGATTAAGCCAACGGGGAAGACTAAAACATTGGTCTTGCTGGCGAGTAAGACACTTGCCACGCCAAATACCACGGCAACCAATTCAAGTACGATGAATACAGTGGGGTAATCCGCGTATTGACCAAACAACCAGTTAATAACTTCTGCCATTAGCATTTCCAAATGTGAGCATTGATTATGTTTTGTGGATCATAACGTTTAGTGAACGTTACGTGTTCGAACTCAGGCTGCTGTCAACCACCGCTAATTATAACGTAGATGCCCCAAAATGAGGCAGTCTTTACTTATTTTTCACAACAAACAGATTATTTGTAACAAAGTATTAGAAAAATAATTATATTCAGGCATAATAAAGGCACTGATTTTAAGTTTACAGTTATTCACTGAAGAAGAACGACTGTTATTTTTCACTTTTATGCTTATCCCAAGCCCTATAGTAGTAGACAAGGAAGCTTATCATGACGACTTGTATCACAGGCACTGGCCTGTATATCCCTCCCTTTAGCATCAGTAATGAAGAGTTGGTAGATTCATTCAACCAGTATGTTGAGAATTATAATGCAAAGCATGCTGATGAGATAGCAGCAGAGACGGTTACTGCCCTTGAGCCATCATCAGCGGCCTTTATCGAAAAAGTATCTGGTATCAAATCACGTTACGTGATGGAAAAAGATGGTATTTTAGATCCGGAGATTATGGCTCCAGTTATTCCTTACCGTAACTTGGGCGAAGAGCTGTCTATCATGGCAGAAATGGGCGCTGCAGCGTTAAAAGACGCATTGGCAGACGCTGGACTTGAGGCCAATGATTTAGATGGCATTATTCTTGCCTGCTCAAATTTTCAGCGCACGTATCCTGCAGTGGCGATTGAGATTCAAAATGAAATCGGTATGATTGGCGGTTTTGCTTATGACATGAATGTTGCTTGTAGTGCGGCGACTTTTGGACTTTCACAAGCACATGGCTCTATCGTCTCTGGTCTTGCCAAACGTGTCGCTGTGGTCAATGTTGAGATCACTTCAGCCCATCTTAACTGGCGCAATCGTGACAGCCACTTCATTTTTGGTGATGTCGCCACTGCTTCTATCGTCGAAGAGCTGGACACGCCAAAGGGTTATGAGATCCTCAACTCTAAGCTGTTCACACAGTTTTCGACCAACATCAAAAACGAATATGGCTTTATGGATCGCTCTGAGTTTTTGGCGGCACAGACCGAGATGTATCCTGATATCAAAGAACCAGTGACTGACAAGCTTTTTTTGCAGAATGGTCGTAAAGTATTCCGTGAAGTCTGTCCAAAAGTGTCAGAAGTCATCACCGAGCATTTGCAAGAAAACGACATACCAACGTCCGATGTTAAGATGATGTGGCTACATCAAGCCAACGCCAATATGTTAGATTTAATCCTGCGTACTGTTGTTGGTAAGGAAGCGGATAAAGCCATTGTCCCAAGCGTTATTGCTGAATTCGCCAATACCAGCTCAGCCAGTCCAATGATTGTCTTCCATCGCTATAAAGATGAGCTGGCGTCAGGTGATTTGGGGGTTATTTGCTCATTTGGTGCTGGTTACTCAATCGGTTCGGTGCTGGTTCGTAAGGTGTAGCGTTTAACCTTAAGTTTTTTGTCGTCATTAAAATAGCTAAGAGTATTCTTAGCTATTTTTTTATGGCCACGTTTTTATGGTTGTGTTTTCAGTGCGTTACTGTATAGAAACTAAATGATGAGAACACGGTGGCAGTATTTCAGAATCGATATAGCTTGCCAATATAATGGCAAGTTTACTCAGAGGTTTTAATTTAAGCTAAAAAATTTGCTATAATCACCGTCTTATTCCTCTCATCCAATTAAAAGTCCTTTTATGAAAGAATCCTTACGCCTGCGTTTAGACCAGATGGTAGACCGTTATGAAGAGGTCACCGCCTTATTATCAGATCCTAGTGTCATCAGTGATAATAATAAATTCCGTGAATTGTCTGTTGAGCATAGTGACTTGATGGATATCACTACTTTGTGGCAAAACTATGTGCGTGCAGAAACGGATCAGGCCGATGCAGAAGCGATGCTGTCTGATGCCACAGATCCTGACATGAAAGAGATGATGATCGATGAGATTGATAATGCCCGTGATACCATCATTGAGATGGAAGAGGCGCTCAATCTTATGATGTTGCCAAAAGACCCCAATGATAAAGTGCCAGCGTTTCTAGAGATTCGCGCAGGCACAGGCGGCGATGAGGCCGCCATTTTCTCTGGTGACTTGTTCCGCATGTACCAAAAGTACGCGCAGACGCAAGGTTGGACGGTAGAAGTGTTATCTGCCAGTGAAGGTGAGCATGGCGGTTATAAAGAGATTATCACCCGTGTGTCAGGTAACAGCGTCTATGGTCGTCTCAAGTTTGAATCTGGTGTACACCGTGTGCAGCGTGTACCAGAGACTGAAAGTCAAGGTCGCGTGCATACGTCAGCCTGTACGGTTGCTGTCATGCCTGAGGTTGAGATTGATGACACAGTGGATTTGAACCCAGCAGACATTCGTTTTGATACATTCCGCTCGAGCGGTGCGGGTGGTCAGCATGTCAATACCACGGATTCTGCGGTACGTTTGACCCACATTCCAACCGGTACCGTGGTAGAGTGTCAACAAGAACGTAGCCAGCATAAAAACCGTGCACAAGCCATGAAAATGCTGATTTCAAAGATCCAGCAAGTCAAAGTGCAAGCACAGGTGGATGCGGCAGATACCATCCGTCGTGACTTGGTAGGTAGTGGTGACCGTAGTGAGCGTATCCGTACCTACAATTTCCCACAAGGGCGCATGACTGATCACCGTATTAATCTCACGTTATATAAGCTTGATTCTATTATGGAAGGCGATTTGGATGAGATTCTTGATGCGTTGTTGCGTGAGCATCAGGCGGATTTGATGGCCAGTATTGGCGGTGGTGACTAGAATCTAGCCCTACAAAAATTTGTACTTTTCCAAAGGTCTCTACGTTTTTACCGCTGTTTTTCTAATAATAAGCACTGATTTAATTTTTCTATTTTCGTTTATCCCTTTAATTACCCAATAATATTGAGAGTGTTATGTCAAAGCACAACAATCAAAATCAGAACCAAGATCAAACCCCACTAGAAGACGCTAACGAGCTGATTGCGCAGCTACAAGCCAAGCTAGACGATATCAGTGCTTCAGGCAAACAGCCGTATCCCAATACGTTTAAACGCACTGATTATGCAAAAGATTTGCAAACGGCATTTGATGGTATCTCAAAACAAGAAATTGAAGAGAAAGTGGCTAACGGGGAAAAGACACAGGTCAATGTGGCAGGACGAGTCATGCTCAACCGTGGATCATTCATTGTGATTCAAGACATGACGGGCCGCATTCAGTTGTATGTTGCCCGTAAAGAGCTGGATGATGAAACACGGGCCAGTATTAAATCACTAGATTTGGGTGATATTGTTGGGGTGTCAGGTTATATCGGTCGCTCAGGAAAAGGGGACCTATATGTACATATTGAAGAGATCACTCTGCTAACCAAATCACTACGCCCAATGCCAAATAAGTTCCATGGCCTCGCCGATGTAGAAGCACGCTATCGCAATCGTCATCTGGATTTGATGACCAATGAGACGACTCGTGATACGTTTATGATTCGCAGTCAAGTCATCAGCGGTATCCGTAAATTTATGCTTAATGAGCGCTTCATGGAAGTCGAAACGCCAATGATGCATCCTATCCCAGGTGGCGCGGTGGCGCGTCCGTTTGTGACCCATCATAATGCCTTAGATATGCCGCTTTATTTGCGTATTGCGCCTGAGCTTTATCTCAAGCGTTTGGTTGTTGGTGGTTTTGAGAAAGTATTTGAGATTAACCGTAGCTTCCGTAATGAAGGAGTGTCAACGCGTCATAACCCTGAATTTACCATGATTGAGTTTTATCAAGCGTATGCTGACTATCATGACTTGATGGACTTGACTGAACGCTTATTTAATGAGTTGGCGATAGATATTCTGGGAACGACAGAGATTACCTATCAAGAAGAAGCCATTAGTCTAAAAGCGCCTTTTGCCCGTCTGTCTATGTCAGATGCCATTGCAAAATATGCCGAAAATTTCGATATGGCACGTATCAATGATCGTGACTATCTAGCAGAATACGCATCAACGACACTTAAGCAGCAAGTGAAAGATGTGTTTGGTGTGGGCAAATTACAAACCATTATTTTTGAAGAAACCGCTGAACATCAATTACGTCAGCCCACCTTCATTACTGAGTATCCAGCAGAAACCTCACCATTGGCACGCCGTAGTGATGACAACCCTGAAATCACCGATCGTTTTGAGTTGTTTATCGGCGGTCGCGAATTGGCCAATGGCTTTAGTGAGCTTAATGACCCAGCGGATCAAGCAGAACGCTTCCGTGGGCAGGTTGCTGAAAAAGATGCTGGTGACGATGAAGCCATGCACTTTGATGAAGAGTATATCGAAGCCTTGTCTTATGGTTTACCACCAACCGCAGGTGAGGGTATTGGTATCGATCGCTTGGTGATGTTGCTGACTGACTCGGCCAGTATTCGTGATGTGATCTTATTCCCACATATGCGCCGTAAAATTGATTAATGATGCATCGGCTTTAATCAAAATCGCTTAGTGAATATAAGACAATCGCTTGTCGAAACAGTAAGAAGCCAGACGAATGCGCTGGCTTTTTGCTATAATAAATATCGAAAAATAGTATTCAAAATAAGCACTCTAACTACTTGGCACAATGGATAGCTATGTCGCAGCAATATCAAGTTTTAGCTCGCAAATACCGCCCCAAGAACTTTCATGAGTTGATTGGGCAAACGCATGTCTCCCAAGCGTTGATCAATGCGATTGACTATAATCGTCTGCATCATGCCTACCTCTTTACTGGGACGCGCGGCGTAGGTAAGACGACGATTGCGCGCATTTTATCTAAGTGTTTGAACTGTGATACAGGCATTACTAGCACCCCTTGTGGTGTGTGTGACAACTGTGTGGCCATCGATCAGGGGCGCTTTATTGATCTTATTGAGATTGATGCCGCTTCCCGTACCAAAGTCGAAGACACTCGTGAGCTATTAGATAATGTTCCTTATGCGCCAAGCCAAGGTCGCTACAAGGTGTACCTCATCGATGAGGTACACATGCTCTCTACCCATAGCTTTAATGCGCTACTTAAAACGCTAGAAGAGCCGCCTGAGCATGTGAAGTTTTTGCTGGCGACGACTGATCCACAAAAACTGCCAATTACCATTATCTCTCGCTGCCTGCAGTTCGTGCTGCGTCCGCTACCGCAAACGTTACTTAGTGAGCATTTGGCCAATATCCTGACCCAAGAGCAAGTGACTTACACTCAGCCAGCACTTTGGCAGCTGGCAAGTGCGGCCAAAGGCTCAGTACGGGACGCTCTGTCATTAACAGATCAGGCGATCGCTTTTGGTCAAGGGGCGCTTGATGATGCCACCGTCAATGCGATGCTTGGTTTGATTGATGCGGCTGACTTGGTTAGCTTGGTCACAGACATCTATAATCATGACAAATCTGCCGTCGCCGGCCATGTTGAGCAGATGCGTGCGCAGATGGTTGATGCCACCAGTATGTTCGATGGCCTCGCTGAGCTACTACATCAGTTAGCATTGACTCAACTATTACCTGAAGTGGCTTTAAATGTGAATGAGGCGCAGGCACAAGATATCAATGCACTCGCTCAGCACATCAGTCCAGACGTGTTGCAACTCTATTATGAGATTGTCGTACAAGCGCGTGAAGGCGTTAAGCTTGCCAGTACGCCCATGCAAGCGCTTGAGATGTGTATCTTACGTCTATTGGCCTTTCGTCCGCTGCCTGTCGATGAAGTGTTAAATAGTACCTATGATAGTCCTAAGTCCTCTTCAAAAGCACCCGCTATAGAAAGCCGCTCTTCTCCTCAGTCGTCAAGCGACAAGGCGCCCGTCGCTTCAGTGCCACCACTACAGCCTGATGAGGTTGATTACCAAGGGCAAAGCAATGAAGTACTGAAACGTGACGACTACGATGATAATGAATTAAGCGTAGATCAGATTTATAGCCATGAGCCTGAACCAGTTGTTGAGCCTGAACCAGTTGTTGAGCCTGAACCAGTTGTTGAACCTGAACCAGTTGTTGAACCTGAACCAGTTGTTGAACCTGAACCAGTTGTTGAACCTGAACCAGTTGTTGAGCCTGAACCAGTTGTTGAGCCTGAACCAGTTGTTGAGCCTGAACCAGTTGTTGAGCCTGAACCAGTTGTTGAGCCTGAACCAGTTGTTGAGCCTGAACCAGTTGTTGAGCCCTGAACCAGTTGTTGAGCCTGAACCAGTTGTTGAGCCTGAACCAGTTGTTGAGCCTGAACCAGTTGTTGAGCCTGAACCAGTTGTTGAGCCTGAACCAGTTGTTGAGCCTGAACCAGTTGTTGAGCCTGAACCAGTTGTTGAGCCTGACGCAAATGATTCTCAGTTAGTCACTCATACTGACGATGATCCTCGTACTTTGCTGCGTTGTCCACCGCAAGAGTTGACAGGTGAGTGGACACCAGAGAAGTGGGATTACTGGCTACAAACGGCTCGTGAATCTGACGTGTTGGCTCAAGATGAATTGGCACTTGCGCGTCAAGGTATGGTGACAGGTCTGTGTAATGGCCAAGCAACCTTTGTGACGAGTGTGGATAGCCGGCATCTACAAACCACCTTTCAGCAGTTAGCTGCAAAGCTGCAACAACAATTTACCCAAGCAAAGATTGATTTACGCATTGATGGTAGTATCATGCAAGCTGATGATAAGACACCTGAACGCCGTCAACAAAAACGTTTATTACAAGCCAAAACGGTGGCAGAGTCTAAATTGCTAAATACACCAGTAATGCAGTATTTGACTGAGCGGGGCGAAGGCAAAATGGGTAAGGTGCAACTGTATTAAGCAGTCAAAAAATTTATTGTTAAATTTACTAGAAAGCTTATATAGTTCGCAATCAAAATTTTTATATAAAATATCAAGACGATGTTACGGTATCGTCTTGATATTTTTAGTTTTATGGATTATTAAATAAACTTACTTAAAGAAAAGTCGCGTATTTAGTAACTGTAAGACAATTTAAAGTCCGTTATAATGGTTAAGTTATATTAAAAATTGAAATGCAGCTTAGGTGAGAATATGTTGGATAATTTACGCGGTATGGCCGTGTTCGCCAGTGTGGTTGGACATGGTTCTTTCAGTGGCTCCGCTCGTGAGCTTGGCATTACAACCAGTGCAGTCAGTCAGCAAATCCGCTCATTAGAAAATGAGCTTGGCGTGGTGCTGTTGCATCGCTCAACTCGTAAGCTGAGCTTAACAGAAGCTGGTGAAAGTTTTTATGAGGCTGCAAAAGATGTGGTCAGTGCGGCCGAGCAGGGTCGAATTAAAGTCAATCAGCTACGTGATGAGCTGGCTGGTAGTTTACGTGTAGCGACCACTCCTGAGCTTGGCGTCAACCACATTTTACCCGCTCTATCTACGTGGATGGCTGCCCATGATGACCTCAGTATCACCTATCTGGCAGACAATCATTATATCGATATGATTGATGAGCGTATTGATATTGCGATTCGGATGAGCCCAACGATCAATGATTCTAGCTTAAGTAGTCATCCGTTGACAGATGTACGTCAAATGCTTGTCGCCTCACCCCAGTATCTACGCCAGCATACCAAACTGCAAACACCTAAAGACTTGGCCGATCATCAGCTGATTTGTATTGAAATCATGAAAGACGCCAACCAGATTGATCTGATTCAAACAGAAACTGGTAAAAAAACACGCACCAAAATGAACTCACGCATTTATACCAATAACGTTTTTATGGCAACCACATTGGCCAAAGAAGGTCACGGTTTGGTGAGAATGATGGAGATGGATATCAAAAAAGAGCTTGAAAACGGAGAACTGGTTGAGGTGTTGACGGGTTATCAGCTGCCAAGTTTTGTATTATATGCGGTTACTTTAAATCGCGAACAGCAGCCGGCTAAAATTACGCGCTGCTTAGAAGTATTGAAAAAGTACTTTCATGCTAATTAAGCGCTGATCACACTACACGCTCATCGCTTGTAATTAGCAATAAGTAAAAAGCCTATAGATCATGCAAATCTATAGGCTTTTTTAACATTAGGAGGTAAAAGATGTCAAAACTCGCTTTAAAAAGATGGCTTTAACAAATCAATTAAACGCTCAGCCACCTGTGTGCTCTCATCACGGCTCATATTAAGCGGCGGTAGTAAGCGCACAACGTGACCGCCAGTGACGTTAATGATCATTTTTTGTTCATCACGCGCACGATCAACCAGCTGACGACAGTCCACGTTTTCAGGTAATGAGATACCAATCATCATCCCAGCACCGCGGCTACTAACCCCGTATTGTCCTAATGCATCAACGATAGTCTCTCGAATGAATAATCCTTCGCGGACCGCATTATCCATAATGTCACTATTTGCTAATACTTCATAGACACTATGTACCACACGACTTGCCAGTGGCGTACCACCATAAGTAGATCCATGGCTGCCCGCTCCAAATAAGCCATTGGCGCGGCCTCGTACCATACAAGCACCAACTGGAAAGCCGTTACCCAACCCTTTAGCCGTTGTCAGTACGTCAGGCCGAGCGTTACTATGCTGATACGCGAAGTATTTACCCGTACGTCCATTACCTGTCTGCACCTCATCAAGCATAAACAGCCAATTGTGAGTCTCACATTCTGCTTGTAGCTCTTCAAGATACGTAAAACCATTGGCAGCGGTATTGAGACCGCCTTCCCCTTGAATAGGCTCCACAAAGACCGCGCAAATATCATCATGATCTTGCGCGGCTTGTTTAATCGCTGCGACATCGCCAAACGGTACGCGGATAAAGTCTGCATCCAACGTGTAAAATCCTTCACGTGCTTTTGGATTGGCAGTGGCTGACAAAGACAACAACGTACGACCGTGGAATGATTGCTCCATAACGATCACTTTGGGACGTTTAAAGCCTTGCTGATGCGCGTATAGACGGGCAAGCTTTAACGCCGCCTCGTTTGCTTCAGCCCCGCTGTTGGCAAAAAAAACGCTGTCCATTTGGGCGGCAGTACAAAGCGTTTCTCCAGCCCGCTCTTGCCAATCGATACCGAATAGATTACTCGTATGTACCAAGGTGGCTGCTTGCTGCTGAATGGCGTCGGTTACCTGTGGATGGCAATGCCCCAATCCGCACACCGCGATACCAGTCAACGCATCTAAATAAGGGGTATCATCTTTAGTGTACAACCAACTGCCTGAACCACGTGTAAAGCTGATTGGTTGACGGTTATAAGTAGGCATCAGGTAAGTAGCAGGCATATAAATATCCTTGGTGTGATAGATCAATTAAAAGTATGGGTTATAGTTCGTCAGAGAAGGGGGTGGTCTCAGCAGGTAACGTGTAGTCTTCATTTGCCCACGCGCCTAAGTCAATAAGTTTGCATTGACTACTACAGAATGGTTTATATTTATTGTCCTGCCATGCTGTCTGAGTGCCGCAACGTGGACAAGGATAGGTTTTGGGTGAGGTATTGGGGGTAGAGTCAGTCATAATAGGGGTGAGCGTATCCTTAAGGTTGCTTGAACAATTGGTGTGACCAGCGAATAGCGTTGGTATGGCTTGTCCCTCCTTGTCTAAATGACGATAGATAACAGGGTAGCCGCGATCGCTATATTACTATTGAGGTGGATTGACTATATAATAGCATGGGCTGAATAATGGCAAAAGACAAAAACTTTAAGGACAGTAGATGACAGACAATAGCGAGCTTACGCACCAGCAAAAGCGTGCATTTCAACCAGAGAAGCTCTCGGCACCGCGTGACTTTATCACGCCAAGCATCATCGGTAAAAATAAAGACAATGTGCCTTTGGTGGTAGAGATTGGTGCAGGGAAGGGCAAGCATGCTCTTGGCTTTGCAGTACAAAACCCTGATAAACATCTGATTGCTATTGAGCGTACGCGTAATAAGTTTGAGGCTTTCTCAAAATTGGCGACACGGCAAAATTCATCCAATCTAGATGCCATTCATGCTGATGCAATTGCCTGGATTGTTCATGCTATCGCGCCTAGCAGTGTGGCTAAAATTTTTATCCTTTATCCCAACCCTGAACAGCAAAACCCGAATCAACAGTGGTTAAATATGCCTTTTTTTGAGTTCTTATTGTCACGCTTACAAGTAGACGGTGAAGTGACACTAGTAACCAATATTGAAGCGTATTTGGACAATGCTGAGCAGCAAGCAACTAAGGTTTGGGGGTTACCAAATACGCGGCAGCGAGTGCCAGATGATAGCCAGCGGACGCATTTTGAAGTGAAGTATTTGGCGCGTGGAGAAGCATGCTGGGAGCTTAATATGCATAAGCCAGAAGGTTATAAAACGAGATTTGATGACTGGCAGACTGTATTGTAAGTTGAAAAATTGGCCTAAGTAATGTTTACAATAAACAATAAGACCATATAAGATTCCTATAAATATAAAATAGCCTAAGCAAAAAATTTAATAAAGAATAAGACCGCCCCTAAAAGGCGGTCAAAAAATCGCTCAGTGAACATCATTATAAATAAGGTTTTACCAACTTATTAGAATCAGTATATGCATCTAATACCGTCAAAAAAGTATATGCACCGATAAACTTACGGCTGATAAACATAAACTCTTTTGGCGGAAGATTGAACTCAAAAGACTGCATCGCTCGGGTAGCCGCAGAGGAAAGGCGTGAATGCAATTTACTATTTGCCCAAATATAACGATTGTTTTTATCCAAACAATCAGCAGGAATATTTAGATTTGTCGCGGGATCACTGAAGGGTTCAGTGGCTAACAAAAATAACGAAGCAATGTCAGAGCGGACTTTTTCACTCATACTATCAAAAAAGTCATAGCCTCTCATTGCAAGCTTCATGGCTTGATGGTCATGACGGTAGCCCGCCTTTAGCAAACCATGAGCGATGGTTAATAAATGATTATCAAACTCACGGATAGCACCAAAATCTAACAACACTAATTTATCAATACCATCATCACTGTCACTAACACGAACCAGATAGTTACCAAAATTTGGATCCGTTTGCATCTCACCCCAAACGAAAATTTCTTTCATCATGACTTCAATGGCAGCTTGCCCGATCGCATTACGGCGTTCATGAGGCAATAGTTGCAGCGCCTCAGAGACCACGGTAATACCTGGTTCATAAGACATACATAGTAAGCGTTTTTTTGAATAAGTACGATTAATCTTAGGAACCACATAACGAGGATCATGACTCAAACGGTCATAAAAGCGCTCTGTGGTCATCGCTTCTGCTTCGTAGTCGACTTCATGATGGAGTAGGTCACGTATCTCTTCAAACCAAGCATCAAGCGAACGGGTTTGTGGAACGATGTTGCTGACTTTTAACAGCTGTTTAAACAGCGCAAGATCCGAGTTAATAGCATCTGCGACACCTGGATATTGAATCTTTAGTACAACTTGTTCGCCAGTTGCAATGACTGTGGCACGATGGACTTGGGCAAGGGAGGCGGTTCCAATAGGGGTAGGGTCAACATCCAGCTCATTTAACTTTTCACCCAACAACTCGCGTAACGTTAACTCAATTGTCGGCCATGATAATGTCGCTGTGTCATCATTTAGCGTTTGCAGAGCACGTGTGATTTCAGGTGGCAAGATGTGTTCACCATAAATCGCCAGCATTTGGCCAATCTTTACGACTGAACCTTTCAACTTACCAAGCTCTGATGCAAGATAATTAGCCTGTGCTTCCATAAATGCCTGATTACGCGCGGTACGTGCCTCTTTATTTAAGAACATACCAGACACACTATTACCCGCCCAACGACGACCAATATTCAGGGAGGTTTTGGCAATCGACATTCGACGCTCAAATCCTGAGGTTTTTAAATTATCAATTGACTGCTTGTTGCTAGAAGGTTTAGACGTATCATTTGCCATAAATATAATCATTCATCCAGTTGCTATTGATTTGCGGGTTCGAAACCTACAATACAAGGGAGATGCGATGTACAAGTACAAAATTGTACCATATAAAGCCCATTTGGTTGATGAGCCTAAGCTGGCTGATAGCAGTTACTTTGTAAGCCATGGTATGCATTTGAGTATTGCTAGATATTAAATATACAATTGTTAAGTGATTACCATTAATAGGTGCTTTGACGCTCACACGAGTGAGGCAACTATGTATATATATCCGTAGGGGTTGTTAAAAAAGGCAGCAGTCAGAAGATTGGTGGTACATAAAATGACCTAAAAAGCGTCACCAAAAAATAAGACCTAGCATCAAGCTAGGTCAAACACCATAAGGTCAGAATTATTTAGAAATACAGTTGAGGCACACTAACCGCTTAATCAGCCGAATGAATCACAGTTTGTTAAGCATTTTCACGAGCAATGGCATGATGTCCGATATCACGACGATACTGCGCACCATCAAAACTGATTGCTCCTGTGACGGCTAGTGCGGCTTGTTGAGCATCAGAAATATTGTCTGCTAGGGCCGTCACGCATAACACCCGTCCACCATTAGTGACTACTTCCTGCTCACTATCTACGGCGCTACTATCAGAAAATGCGGTGCCAGCATGGAATACTTTAACAGCGTTGGCGTGACTGGTATCAAGTTCTGGCAAGCCAGCAATGACATCACCTTTTGATGAGGTTTCTGGATAACCCTTTGAGGCAACGACGATACCAAGAGCAGGGCGCGTATCCCATTTGGCACTACTAGGCAATTGACCTGCCAGCCCTTGGGCGACCAAATCTACCATCGACGACTGCAAACGCATCAAAATAGGTTGTGTCTCTGGATCACCAAAGCGGCAGTTGAATTCAATAACATAAGGATCACCTGCCTGATCAATCATCAAACCTGCATATAAAAATCCCGTATAAGGGTGACCTGACGCTTGCATCGCATCAACCACTGGCTGGATCACTTGTGTCATTACTTTGTTATGAACCTCTTGCGTCACGACTGGTGCAGGAGAGTAGGCACCCATACCGCCCGTGTTCGGTCCTGTATCCCCTTCAAAGGCACGTTTGTGATCTTGACTGGTCGCCATGGGTAAGATGTTTTCACCATCGATCATACAAATGAAGCTCGCTTCCTCACCCTGTAAGAACTGCTCGATAACCACACGGCTACCAGCATCACCAAATTTGTTATCTGCAAGCATATCATCAATTGCGTCATACGCTTGTTTGACAGTCTCTGCAACGATGACGCCTTTACCCGCCGCAAGCCCATCTGCCTTGATAACGATTGGGGCGCCTTGCTCATCGATATACGCTTTGGCCGCCGCCGCATCCGTAAAACCCTGGTAAGCCGCCGTTGGAATGTTGTTTTGTGCCATAAATTCTTTGGCAAAGGTCTTTGAGCCTTCTAACTGAGCACAATACGCCGTTGGCCCCCACGCTTTAATACCAGCGTCACGGCAAGCATCGACAATACCCGTGACTAAAGGCGCTTCTGGTCCCACGATGACCATATCAATAGCATTGTTTTGACAAAATTCGATAACCGCACTATGTTCATTGGCGTTATCTTGGCTAGACGCTAACACAATGTTTTGGCATTTAGGTTCAAGGGCAGTACCAGCATTACCCGGCGCAACGTAGACATTTTTTACGTGGTCATCTTTTGCACACTGCCATGCTAGTGCGTGTTCACGACCACCTGAACCAATCACCAAAATATTCATCATACGTCTTGCCCTTAGCGTTAAAGTTAATAGTAAGTAAGTCACACACTCTTAAATGCACCCGCGTATTCTAACAAAAAATTCATGACGATTGCCATGAGTATCCACCCGCCAGCAGTTAATAACCTGTCAAGCTAAATGCCTGTCTCATTAGTAAATGTTATCGGCATGTTGCTGATTCATGAAATGATGTTGTACGCTTTAGCTCGCGCCTTAGGTGCGTTAAACTTCACTAGATTAATGGTATTAAATCCTGATTGCTAAATATTCTTAAAATATAAGAGTAAAATAAGGAGAAAAACTTCAAAAAGCAAAAAAAAATAGAATAATTTACGTAAATGGATTGATTGCTTTCCCGCATCAATAATATGAAACACATTCATGCGGTATTAGCAGATAATACAGATTAATAAAATCGAATAAATACATGATAAACCAAACCTGTAAAAAAGGACGAAGGACATGCCAAACTCTCTCAGTATCGCAAAAGAGCGCATCAGCCAGATAAGCGATATTGCTACCAGTTATGTACAAAAAGACAAATCGTTGTTTGACCATTTTATTCATAGTTATTACCAGCCGCTACACCAAGAGACGGCAAAAACAATCAGTAATGCTGACTTAGCAGGTATGGCGCTCCATCATTTTACGCTCCTCAAAGCCTATGATGGCAGTAAGCCGCAGTTGTCTGTGCTAAATCCAAAAGCAGAAGAACAACATTTTCACAGCTCGCACACCGTGATTCAAATTGTGGCATATGACAGACCGTTTTTAGTTGATACGATTTTGATGAGCCTTGAAGCGGAAGGCATCGATGTGCATCGTACTTACAACATCATTGTCAGCGTTGAGCGTAATGATGATGGGAACATTACTCATATCGAAGGCGCACATGAAAGTGCCACCTCTCATTTTTCATTGATTCACTGTGAAATCGCTTACCAAGACAATGATGACTTGGAGGCGCTACAACAAATGCTGTTGGCCAAAATTGCGACACTCGATACCGTCGTTGGTGATTGGAAACAGATGCGTGCGCAGCTGACCGACATTAAAACGGAGCTATCAAAAAAACCGCTGCCCGAAGTATTTTACTCCCAGCAGGAGATCCAAGCGTTTTTAGATTGGATATTAGACGATCATTTTATATTCTTGGGTTACCGTGAATATAGATTAGAAGGCGGCCTGCCGGTTGAGGTGGATGTCAATGGCGAACCTGCGGATTTAGATTTATTTGCTATTGGCAATAGTGGCCTTGGGTTATTACGCGGGGCTGAAGAAGATAAATTGTCAGAGAGCTTTAGCCAACTGCCTAAAGTGTTAAAGCAGCTATTGACTGAGCCGCGCGTGTTGATGCTCTCTAAATCAAGCCGCGTATCGCCAGTACACCGTCCTGTATATATGGATTTTTTGGGTATTCATAAATTTGATGACAACGGCAAGCTGGTCGGTGAATATCGATTTATTGGTCTGCTGACGTCACAAGCGTATCAACTTACCGTGCAGCAAATACCGCTATTACGTGAAAAAGCCAACCAGATTATGATGATGGCCGAATTACCACGTGATGGTCATGCCCACCATAAACTGATGCACGTCATCAATACCTTGCCACGTGATGATCTATTTCAAGCCAGCGTTGAAGAGCTGTATCCTATCGTGTCTGGCATTAGTCAATTACAAGACAAAAAGAGCTTGCGTCTGTTCAGCCGTATCGATCACTATCAGCGTTTTGTCTCGTGCTTGGTTTATATTCCGCGCGACAAGTTCAATACTGAACTGCGTATCAAAGTACAGAATGTGCTAAAAGAAGCTTATGGCGGCACATCATCTGGCTTTACCACTGAATTTAATGAATCTGCTCATGCTCGTGTTCATGTTCACGTCCGTACGGTGCCAGGGCAAGTAAAAGACGTTAATACAGCCACGCTTGAAGCCAAGCTGTCTGCACTTATGCAATCGTGGAGCGATAGCTACCAAAAAGTGTTGCTCGACAACGTGGGTGAGCAGCAAGCCAACGCTTTGAACCGTCGCTTTTTAAATTATATTCCTGCGGCGTATCAAGAGCGTTTTGATGCCCGTACCGCCGTTGAAGACACCAAACGCTTGGCTGGACTGACAGCAGAGCAGCCGATGATTTGGCACTTGTACCAATCGACAGGAGACGCGAGCAATCAGCTACATCTAAAACTGTATGGTCGTGAACAACCTGTGATCTTGTCCAAAGTACTGCCAATTCTCGAAAACTTCGGCGTATCGGTCATCTCAGCCCAAACTTACGAGTTTGACCTACCAGAACAGCCTATTTGGATGCAAGAGTATGAGCTGACGTTAGAGCATGTCGATACCGTCAACATGCAAGTGGTGCGGGGTCAGTTTGAAGACAGTCTCAAGCAGATTTGGGCAGGACAGGTCGAAAGCGACTCCTTTAATGAGCTGGTATTGACGACTAATCTAGATACGTATGATGTGGTGGTGCTACGGGCATTATCACGCTATATGATGCAAGCAAAAGCACCGTTCTCTAGTACTTACATTCAACAAACTGTCGTAAAAAATAGCGATATTAGTGTGGCCCTAGGCCGTTTGTTTGATGCGCGTATGAACCCTAAACACAGTGAAGACGAACGCACAGAGAAAACGGCGCAAATCTACGAGCAGATTACCGCGGCACTTGCAGACGTCGATAGTTTAGATGAAGACCGTATTTTGCGCTGGTATTTAGACTTAATCAACGCCATGGTACGCACAAACTTCTATCAAACTGATAGCAATGGTCGACGTAAAGATCGTTTGTCGTTTAAATTCTTGGCAGCAGACATTCCAAACCTACCACTGCCCAAACCCATGTTTGAGATATTTGTTTATTCACCGCGTGTTGAAGCCGTCCATTTACGGGGTGGTAAAGTCGCGCGTGGTGGCCTGCGCTGGTCAGATCGTATGGAAGACTTCCGTACCGAAGTGCTGGGTTTGGTCAAAGCACAGATGGTCAAAAATGCAGTCATTGTCCCTGTGGGTTCAAAAGGCGGCTTTATTGTCAAAAATAAAACCATGGCAGATGGCCGCGAAGCATTCCAAGCCGAGGGTATCGCCTGCTATCAGACGTTCTTACGCGGTATGCTTGATATTACCGATAATATTGTCGACGGCAATATTGTCCCGCCAGCCAATACGGTACGCCATGATGAAGACGATCCGTACTTAGTGGTTGCTGCTGATAAAGGGACAGCCACTTTCTCTGATATCGCCAACGCCTTGGCGGCAGAGTACAATTTTTGGCTAGATGATGCCTTTGCTTCAGGTGGTTCGGTAGGCTACGACCATAAAGCAATGGGTATCACCGCACGTGGTGGTTGGGAGTCTGTTAAGCGTCATTTCCGTATGCGCGGTATGGACATTCAAAACCGTGATGACTTTACCGTGGTTGGTATTGGGGATATGAGCGGTGATGTGTTCGGTAATGGCATGTTGCTCTCAAACCACATCAAGCTGGTTGCAGCCTTTAACCATCTACATATCTTTATCGATCCCAATCCAGACACGGCATCCTCATATGCCGAGCGCGCCCGCTTGTTCGAGCTGCCACGCTCGTCATGGGCAGATTATGAAGCGTCCTTGATCAGTCAAGGCGGTGGTATATTTTCTCGTCAAGACAAAACCATCCCGATCAGTGCGGAAATGAAAGCACTGTTTGATATTAATGAGGACAGCCTTGCACCCAACGATTTGATCAGTGCCTTACTGCGGGCACCTGTTGATCTGATCTGGAATGGCGGTATTGGCACCTATGTCAAAAGCGTTAACGAAACTCATGCCGATGTCGGTGACCGTGCGAATGATGCGCTACGTGTCGATGGCAATGAGCTACGTGCAGCTGTCGTTGGTGAAGGCGGCAACTTAGGTTTTACCCAGCAAGGACGTATCGAATACGCCCAAAAAGGTGGCCGTATTTACACCGATGCTATCGATAATTCAGGCGGCGTTAACTGCTCAGATCACGAAGTCAACATCAAAATCTTGCTTGGTAAAGTCGTCGAACAAGGTGATATGACTTTAAAACAGCGTAATGAGCTGTTAGAAAGCATGACTGACACTGTGGCCGAGCTCGTGTTACGCCAGAACTACTTACAACCACAAGCGATTGAGCTGAGCCAGCTTCTTGCCTCCGCAAATTTGAGCGAACATCAACGTTTCATTCAGATGTTAGAAAGTGAAGGCCGTCTTGACCGTGCAATCGAGTATCTACCATCAGACGAAGAAATTGTCAAACGTCAAAAAGTGGATACTGGTCTGACCAATCCTGAGTTAGCCGTCGTCATGGCTTATGGTAAGATGTGGGTTTATGACAACTTGCTGTTGTCTGACCTGCCAGATGATCCGTACTTCATCAACGAGCTGCGTAAGTACTTCCCTGATGAGCTGGCCTCACGCTTCTTTGATGAGATGACTGAGCACCGTTTGCATCGTGAAATCATCAGTACCTATTTAACCAACAGTGTGGTCAACCGCTTAGGTATTGAAGCGTTGTTCCGCCTTTTTGAGGAAACAGATCAATCATTGGCAACCATTATTCGGGGTTATGCAATCAGCCGTGATGTCTTTAATGTCTCAAAAGCTTGGAAGACCCTAGAAGCGCTGGACAACCAAGTCGATGCTAAGTTACTGTTAACGCTTGAGCTACGTCTGCGTGATGCGCTTGAGCGTGGTATCGTTTGGTTTATCAATGCCTTTGGTCAAGATTTGCAAGTCACTGATATGATTGGCCGCTTTAGTAATAGTGTAGAAAAACTCACCAAAGCAGGCGGTTTTATTGAGCAGCAATTTGCTCAGTATCTACAAGAAGACACCACAAGCCTGATGGACAAAGCGCTGTCTAACACGGATGCGGCGTTGTTTGCTATGCTGCCATATCATGTTGATGCACTTGATGCGGCCATTTTGGCCGAGCAATATGAGCGTCCTGTCGATGAGATTGCAACGTTATATTTTGAAGCGTATCAAGTATTGCAACTAGACTGGATGATGGAAAATATTGCAAGCTTACCGCAGCAAGACTATTGGGATCGCCGTGCACGCCATGCACTCGTGAATGAGTTATCACGTAGCTTGCGTCTACTGATGGATGCAGTTCTGTCAAAACCAGATGCGAAGCAAGCGTTTAGTGAATGGCGTTCACGCCATTTAGATCAGTTGGCATCGGTAGAGAGCGAGATGCACAAACTTGATGACCTTCATAGTAATGATGAAAACAGTCAAGTTAGCCTCTCAACGCTGTCCGTACTCATGAGTGAGCTCAGTGGTCTAGTGACTAAGTAAAAGTGAACACTGAGTAAAAATAAATATATAAGTTTATGTATGTAAAAAAACCACCGTTATGTATTAACGGTGGTTTTTTGTTGTCTAATAAAAGTAAAAACAAGAAAGGGTAGGGTGCGATAAAGCAAAAACGCTGCGTTTAATCCAATAAACGCTCTAAAGGGATAAGCTTACCGTTTTCCTCGAACCGGACCTGTTCTCCTTCATCACGATAGCTATCAAATTGTGGTTTTAGAACGACATCGCCTTGATCATTAAGTAGACCGTATTTTCCAGCTTGCTTATAGGTATAAAGCTGATGATACAGCAGCTTCCTGATCGGTGATTCCGAAGCAATAAGCCGTTTGCCACTGGCATCGATGATTTGAGCACTGATAATCTCATCTTGAATGTCTTCACTCATTCCCGTCGCCGTGCCGTACTGCCAGTCATTAACGTACTACGTAGGAAAAGTAATGGACTGGTGGCATTATTAAAAGACTCTATATGCTGATTGGGTGCAAATGGGATGATGATATCGTTGTTTTGGTCAATAAGCGCACTCTTATTTTGCAAATTTACTTGCATATACAACAGCTGACCAGTACAAGCATTGAGAGGAAGAATCGCATCATACTGCGGCATAATTGCCCAATAACCTCGGTCATCAAGCAGCCCAGTCTGTCTTTGATCACTTAACTTTTCGCTAGAATGAGTCACTATAAAATAATCTTGATCGTAGTGAGAATCGTAATGCGCGTGCTGAATATGAGCATCGGTTAGCGGGTATACCCACTCACCATGACGATTGATAATACCTTGTTTGACAGAGCCATTCTCTGTATTGACACTCACAATAAAGCTGGTAGCAATATCCGGTTGTGTTTGGATATCATCATACTTAAAAGGCACGATTGTCTTGCCAGCAGTATTGACGACACCGTAGTTTGCGCCATGGCTGTTGTCATTGGGATCAAGCCGCTGCCCTAACACATATTTATCCATCACTATATGAGCATTGGTGAGACCCTCTATAATGACTTTGCCATCGGCGTTTTGTAGCTGCTGCGTGCCATCTGTTTGTTCGATCAATTTGCCTGTCAATTTTTTATTCGATTCGATACGCTGAAAATAACTAGAGGGTAAGTAACCGGCACAGTTGACAGTAGCGTGAGCTGAACTGAAGACAGCCACCGAAAACACAGATAAGACAAATAAGCTGATAGCGTTATTGGGTTTTTTAGTCATCGCTGACTCCTTGTTGTTCGTGCCACACCACTTATTGTTTAGTCTAACTGGACACCCTACGGCAGCCTTGACCACTAATTTGACTAAAACCGCCAGAGAGTTTATCGACCCTAATTTGGGTTAAGATACGCTCTTTTAAGGCTTGTACGTGAGAGATGACCCCAATCAATTTTCCTTCTTGTTGCAGGCTGGTTAAGGTATCAAGCGCAATATCAAGAGACTCCTCATCAAGAGTACCAAACCCTTCATCCAAAAATAGCGAATCCACACGAATATTTTGACTGGCCATCTGCGAGAGCCCAAGCGCTAAGGCCAAGCTAATAATAAATCCTTCGCCGCCAGAGAGGTTTTTGGTACTGCGAATCTCGCCGCCTTGATAGTTGTCGATAACATTGAGCTCAAGTGGACTATTGTCATCACGGATGAGCAGGTAGCGATCACTCATTTTGTGCAGCTGCGCGTTGGCATGCTTCACCATAATATCAAAGGTCAAACCTTGGGCAAAGGTACGATATTTCTTACCACTACTGGAGCCTATCAACTCATTGAGCTGTCGCCAGACCTGAAGGGTTTCTTTTTGCTGAGCGATGGCTTGTAGCGTGGCCTGTTGACTGCCTTTTTTCTCTTCGTTGTCTTTTATCTGCTGACTCATGGCGCCGATGGACTCAAGCAGGCGATGCCGCTCATTTTGTACTTGCTGCTGCTCTTCAATCAGCGTTTCTTTATCTTTGTGGGTTAACGGTTCGGCCTGTTTTTCCAGCAGACTTTGCCTAGTCTTACTCAATAAAGATTGCGCTTGCTTTAGCCTATCAATTATTTGCTGCTGCTGCTCAGTCAAGCGATGGCGCTCTGCGGTGGGCAGGCGAGCACTGACAAACTCTGATTCATCAGCAAAATCGGAGGCGATTAGTGCGGCGTTAAAAACGCGTTGTTGGGTATCAAGAGCAGTGGCCATGTCGCTCAGTTGTTCGCTCAGTTGCTGCTGTGTTTGCTGTAGCTGTTTGAGGGTATGCTCAGTGTTATCCAGCTGTCTTTGCGCCGTGATGTGCTCAGCAGTTGCCCGCTCAAGCACAGTCCGTAATCGTGTCTCTTCTGCTTCAGGGTTTTTATCAGTAAAGACATGCTCTCTATCTACGGTTGATTTTTCAAGCGCTTCGGTATTTTCTATCACTAATTGAGCCAGATTATTCAGCTCATCCTCATTTTTATCTAGTTGACTCTGTTTGGTTTCGATTTGTATTTCTATGCGCCCACGTTCTGTCTTTAGCGTTTGTTCTTCTTCTTTTTTATCGTTAAACTGATTTTTCAACTGTAAAAGGGCGCTGTGATGCTGACGCAGTGTTTCAATATGAGCCTGAGCATCACCATCGCTGAGTATGGTTTGAGTCTCAATACTTGCTATCAACGGTTGTAGTGCGTGCTGTAAAGTGCGTATCGCTGTGATCGAGTCTGACTGATACTTACTAGCTGAGTATGTGCTTAGCAGCTGCAATATGTCGTTTTTAAGGGTTTTTAATACAGCGAAATTATCATGAGATTTTTTGTTTATATTTTCTATCGTCAATGAGCTGAACTTTATATTGGCTTCAATCTCATCAATGTCCCTTGCCAGCGTATATTGCTCTTTCTCTATATCCTCTATCGTTTGTCGAATCGTGGTGAGTGCATCGTTAAGCGCCTCATAGTGAGTCAACGTACTTTTTAGATACTCTCTACGGGTCACAAGCTTATCTCTCGTGCTATCTAGCAAGGATAGGGTGACTGTATTTGTGTCCATCTGCGCCAACGGTTGTACCAGTGCAGCAGTAGATGGAGAGTCTTTTTTGCTTAAGGCTGAGGTGATTAATTGGCTGATATCAGCATTTAATTGTTGTATTTGCTCACCTAGCAGGATCTGCTGCTCTTGGCGTTGCTCAAACTGGATTTGTTTTTTTGCCTGATTAATGTGCAGCTCGGATAGAGCATGGTCTAAATCCGCTATAGTCGCATCCAGCGCTGTTATTTGTCGCTGCGTCTGAGTAGATTCAGTCTCTTGTGTTAAATGGGGATGCTTGGCGCTATAAGGATGCTCGCGCGCACCGCAAAGCGGGCAGGGATGCCCGTCTTTTAAATCAGCGATATAGTCTTCTAACGTGGCGACCTTTTGTTGTAAATGAAGCTGGGTTTGTTTGTCTTGACGCTTGTCTTTAGCGTCCTTGATGGTTGATTCTTTGTCGGCAATGGTGCCAGAAATTTTTGCTAGCTCGTTGTGTAGCAATGGTAGAACACCGTTTATCTGTGCGACTTGGGTACTAAGCTCATTGAACTGGAGCCTCTTAGCACGCATTTGCTCAATTTGGCTGTTGAGATAATCGATTTGCTCTTGCTCATCTCGCATGTCAACCAATGACTGGCTCTGGATTAATGCGGTTTGCTCTTTGCGCAGTGCCGTCAGCTCATCCTGCATGGCTGCTTTTGCCGTATTTTTTACCTCTTGCTGTTTCTGCAAGATATCAAGATTGGTTCGAGACTGGTTGATCTGATTTTGCTGATGTGCATTGTCCTTTGCTAGGGCAGCATTATCTTGTAGCAGTGCTTTTAGACGACTGCAATGACTCTTAAAGTCGGCAATGTCGCTATCGATACCACTCAGTGCGCTTGCGTCATTAAGATACTGCGTTACGCGTGTCAGCTGGGTTTTGTTTTGCACTAGCTCTTGGGTGTGACAGGCTATTTCTTTTCGTAAGCTTTGGGTTCTGGTGGTGAGGGTTTGTTGATTTTTCTGAGTATTGTTTAAGGTGTACGTATGCTGCGCAATGTCTGCATCAAGCTCACGTGCTTTCTTGATCTTGGGTAAGGCCGTTTGTAGCTCGTGAGTCGCGTCCTGCACACGCGTGACAGCTGCTGTTAAAGTGCTCGAGGCCTGCACCAGACGTTGTTTTTGCTGTGGTAGTTGCTGGTTTGTCTTTTGTCGCTCATCTTGCAAACGCTTGACGGTATCACGGTTATGGATAAGTTGGCTGTACTGACTATCCATTTCTAGGGCTTTGTTGGCGGCCATCAGGCGTTTGGCATCAGGCATAAAGTCTGTCTGCGCTTGGGTGGCAAGGGTCAGCTCATCTTGGTAATACCTGACGTTTTTTTCTAACTCTGCCACAGTATCCAGCCAATGTATCTGTTTCCCCAAGTCCTGATAGTGTCGTTGTTTCGCGGATTGGGCGGATTGATAGCCAGAGAGTTGTTCGCTAATAGCAGCCTCTTCCTCTGCTGTTAGGAGGGTTAAACCCTCTAAGCCAAACTGCAACTTGCTTAAGATGTCTTCTTCAGCGCGTTTTTTTTCAAAGACGTGGGTCGATATCGTCGCGTAGATATCCGTACCAGTGATTTTTTCTAAGATATCCGCGCGCTCGTCAGCTTTGGCCTTTAAAAATGCTGAAAAGCTGCCTTGGGCGAGCAAGATGGAGCGGGTGAACTGCTGAAAGTCCATCCGGGTCAGTGAGACAATTTTATCTTTGGTGCGTGAGAGTTTGCTTTCTAGTATCTCATCGCCAGCGGTTTTATCTGAGTCGTGAGCTGGGGGTTTGATTAAGGCGATCTCATGCGTCGCATCTTGCAAGTTGCCATCAGATTTATTGTAAGCGCGGCGCTGGCCCCAACGGCAACGATACTGTACACCATTTAAATCAATCACCACCTCAGCGAAACACTCTGCCGTTTGCCGTGTCATCACCTCATTGCTACTTTTGCTGATGCTATTGATTCGCGGCGTCTCGCCATATAATGCCAGACATACCGCATCCAAAATCGTGGTCTTGCCGGCGCCTGTTTGCCCCGTAATGGCAAAAATACCTTCGTTGGTAAAAGCGGCATCACTAAAGTCGATATGCCATTCGCCTTTAAGAGAGTTGAGGTTTTTGAGTCTTAGTTCAATTAGGCGCATTTTTAGATCTTTATAGGTTTGGTTGATGGCTTATGTTAGACGTTTAGGCTGAGACAGCCAATAAATTGGCCGTTATTTATTCAGCTTGACTGTCATCGTGATAGATATCATGGAGTATCTGCTGATAGGCGTTGCGCAGTGAGGCTTTTTGGATGGTGGCAATGCCATTCATCTCTAGGCAGTGATCAAACACTTCCATCTCATTTAAATCTTGTAAATCCTCTGAGGTTTGTTCTTGATTGAGAACCTTGTTATAAGTGCGGGTGTTTTTAATTTTTAAGACTTCACAGGGCAGCCCTTCTATCATGGCATGGATTTCTTCGCGCAGTTCATGAATAATTTCATCACCATCATAGATGACTTCTAACCAAACAGGCTCAGTGCTACCCAGAGATTTGATGGCTTCTGCGATAGTGGTGAGGTCGCCTGTAATCTGGGCCAGTTTTTGAAAACAAGGAATAGCGAGGGAGGAAATTTGCATGGTCTTAGCATCGTTAACATGCGGTATGCTCGTATCCAAATCTTTTAAGTCACCACGCTCATTCATGTTTTCTACTTCCACAAAACCAAACAAGTCATCTATCAAATCATTTTCTTGATGGCTGAGTTTTTTTGCAGATTTTTTAATAGATTTGACTGTGGTTTGAGCGGGTAGGCACGGGGTTGTCACATCATTGGCATCCAATGCTTCGCCAAACTTTATGATAAGAACCTGCTTTTGCTGCCGCGCCTCGCCAAAACCCATCGCAATGGGTGATCCTGAATAGCGGATGCGCTCACGACCACCGACACGTTGTGGTACGTGTAAGTGTCCCAGTGCGACATAGTCAAAGCCCTCATCGAACATCTCGGCCGACACTTGTCCAAGTGAGCCAACATAAAGATCGCGTACGCCATCATCCTCCGTGGTCTTGCCGCCCGCTGCAAATAAGTGACCTGTCGCGATGATGGGCACGTGACGTTGATGTGATTTGACGAACGCTGTTTGCTTGGCTTTGGCAATGTTTGCGACATGATCATAGTGGGCGCGAATGCCTTTGATGACATTAGCGTCTTTGCTATCGGCAGACTCGCCAGCCTGACTGCTACGCACGTCACGATCACGAAGGTAGGGTACAGCGGCAATGATGCAATGTGGTGCGCCACTGGTATCATTGAGCACCAACACTTCATCGTTTAAATCGTCACAGGCCGTGCCGATAACATGGACGTTTAGAAATTTTAGTACATTGCTTGGCGCATCTAAAAAAGTCGGCGAGTCGTGATTACCCGCGACGATGACAATATGCTCACAGCAAGACCGAGATACCCGCCCCAAAAATTCATAGTACAGCGCCTGTGCTCTGTTACTTGGGGTCATAGTATCAAAGATATCACCAGCGACGATGAGCACATCTACTTGCTGTGTGCATATGGTGTCGTATAACCAATTAAGAAAAGCCTCAAACTCCTCATAACGCATACGGCCATACAGCCTACGACCCAAATGCCAATCAGAGGTATGCAAAATGGTTAAAGGGTTAGTAGGGAGCGTGTTAGAAACAGTAGGTGTGGACATAGTTGCGCTTATTGGCATTTAGTAGAAAGCTTTCATTCTAGCAAGAATTTTTGTGGTTTGCTCTGTTGCTATACGTGAAAAAAGCTCTGCCAATAAATTGGCAGAGCTTTTAGAATGTTTGACAAGTGAATCGTGACAGTTTTTTATTATCCACTACTGCCAACCCATTTTTTTACGGTGCCGAAATATTAGCCACCATAGATAGCGCATGCGCTTGCTGGCGCGCCAACGGTTTCGTGTCTTTATTAATAACAAAGGATCCTTCACGTAGCCAGTTATCCGCTGTGTCATCACTGTTTTGATTGGACCGATTATACCAAGACAAATCGTGGTGTAAGCTGACCACATCCCCCATGATCAGTAAGGCCGGCGTTGGCAGCTGTGCTTGCTCTTGCTTGGCGACTATCGTTGCAAGGGTTCCGGTCAATACTTGCTGATTGGACATGCTAGCGTTAGAGACGATTGCGATGGGTGTCTCAGCAGTGCGCCCAGCATCAATCAACCCTTCGGTCAACCGTGCTAGTGAATGCAGGCCCATATAAAACACCACGGTTTCATCGGTATTCAAAAAGCTTTTAAAGTTGTTATTGGGCGCCCCCGCCTTTAAAAAGCCCGTAACAAAGCGTACCGACTGCGAATGATCGCGGTGGGTTAGGGGGATGCCAGCATAACTTGCGGCAGCGTTGGCAGCGGTGATACCAGGCACCACTTGATAAGGGATACCGTGCGCTTGTAGGCTCTCAATCTCTTCGCCGCCGCGGCCAAAAATAAAGGGATCGCCGCCCTTTAAACGTACCACACGGCGACCTTTTTTGGCGCTGTTGATCAGTAATTCATTGATACCGAGCTGTGCCACTGCATGATTGCTGCGTTTTTTACCGACAAACACTTTATCGGCATCACGGCGGCACAAGTCTAACACTTGGGGCGATACCAAGGCATCATAGTAGACAATATCCGCTTGTTGCATCAATCGTAGCGCCTTAAACGTGAGGAGCTCTGGGTCACCAGGGCCTGCACCAACGATATAAACTTCGCCTATCGCGGTTTGCGCTTCTCTTGTGTCGTCAGAGTTAACCGGGATAGTCGCTGTCTGCTCAGCCGCGCTTTTTTCACGTATGGCTGCTGCTGTCCGATCTAAGTCGACTTGCAGTTGCGCGGCCGCTTCATTCTCATTACCGGCAAACATCAGCTGACTGACTTGCCCTTCAAATGCACGCTCCCAAAATTGCCGACGTCCGGTCAGGGTAGGTATTTTGGTTTTTACTTCAGCACGAAACTCGCCAGCCAGCTTGGCTAGCTTGCCATAGCCTTGTGGAATCAACGTCTCAAGACGCGCCCGCAGTAGACGGGCGAGTACGGGCGCTTTGCCGTTGGATGAGATACCAATCACGATCGGATTACGATCTATAATCGCGGGAAAAATAAAATCGCATAAATGAGGGGTATCGACGACGTTTACTGGAATATTCAGCGCGCTGGCATCGGCATGAACTTGATGGTTCAGCGCCTCATCGTCAGTGGCAGCGATGATAACGCGCGCCCCTGACATATACGCTTTATTATAGTTTTCATAAATCAGTTCATGCTTGGCCTCGTATTTGTTGGGGCTTAATAATGCTTGTATCTCATCGCTAATACATGGCGCTAGCACAGTAATACACGCACCCGCACGGCTGAGTAAGTCAGCTTTACGTAGCGCCACTTCACCGCCCCCCACGATAAGTACTTTGCGCTCTTCTAGTTTAAAAAACAGCGGGAAGGTGTTCATAGTGTCACCATTTATTTTATTTAAAAGATGCCGCCATTATGAGGGATTGCAGAGGCACTCTCACGTAGTGAATTGGCATTAGCATATTCGTTTTTGTCATGATAATGACAGTTTTTGATGGGAAAAGGAATAGATAAGTAAGTGTTAAAGAGAAAAGGAGTAAAGAGACTACGCAGATAGCTAGGTGCTAAAGATGGCAGTTATTATCAATGAGCCATCATTGATTGTTGAAGATACATCGATTGCGCGCGTTTCATTTTGTAGTTTGACTTGATTAATGCATACACTATTGAGGGGATGCGCGCGTTTCATTTTGTAGTTTGACTTGATTAATGCATACACTATTGAGGGGATGCGCGCGTTTCATTTTGTAGTTTGACTTGATTAATGCATACACTATTGAGGGGATGCGGGCAGAATAGTGTACGCATTTTCGCAAAAAACCAATAAACGATCTTTAACCGTATAACAAAAGCTTACTCAAACTCATTCAGCATTTTGGTAATGCGGGCATCTTTTTGTTGCCAGATATCCTCTAACCAATCAAACATCATTTTTTTAGTGGCTTCATCGCGGTCATAACCGCCATCCATGATCGCAGCGAATAACGCATCGGGTATCTTCAGACGGGTTACATCGACGCCCAAACGGCGAATATTGCCTTTCCATAAATCATCATAGTCAGGCGTGCCATCTGGGTACACAATAGTGATGTCTAAAATTGAGTCCAACTGATCGCCTAATGCGTTAATCGCTAACGACAAACCGCCCGCTCGTGGTTTTAACAAGTGCTGATAAGGTGAGTTTTGCTGGTCGTGTTTTTCTGACGTAAAGCGCGTCCCTTCTAGATAGTTGAGGAGGGCAAAAGGTTTGTTTTTTAACTGACGGCAGGCACGCTTGGCCTCAATCAAATTTTGCTTTTTAAGGTCAGAATTCTTTGCCATTGCTTTGGGAGAGAAGCGTTTAATCATCGGAAAGTCTAAGAAGTAAAAGGCTTGGCCAATGACGGGAATGTAGATCAGGTTAAATTTAGTGAAGAACCGCGTTAAAGGCAATCGGTCTTGGCTGATGTATTGTACGATACTGGTATCGACCCAAGACTGATGGTTACTTATCAGTAGGTATTGTTTGTCTTCGCTAAGGTCGTCAGGCAAGGAAATACGCCAGTCTTTATGCGGTAGTACATGGTCAATCACGGCATTATTACTATTGATCCAGTATTTGGTAATCGCAATTAGGGCCTTATCAGCGTGCTTTGATCCGGTCAACATTTTAGCCGCCCCCAACGTCCAGATGGGTAGACCCACCCCCATACTATTGGCGGTGAGGACGCCAGTACCAGTCAAAAAAGAGGCGGCTTTGCCGACTTGCGGAAATTTATCATGAAGCTTTTCATAGAGTGAATCGATCTTTTTTAGAGAGGGCATAACAGATATCCGTATTGATGAATGCGTCAAAACATTCCTGATTTAGCGTTAAGGGGTAGGCAGTGATACGCAAACCCCGAAAACAAACCATAGAATACCTCAATGGGCGACGATAAAACGTTAAAAAAACGTTAAAACAAGGCGAAAAAGCAGGGAGCGTGCCATGAGTCAGCTAATAATAGCTTATTGTAGCGCGCCCTTATCAAGCAACCTCAACAGCCTCAAACGACGTAATTAACGCAAAAAAGAAGCGATGATATGAGAATCATCGCTTCTTTTTTCTTCACACTGCTTTTTATTCGGTATTTATCTACAGCTGTGTGTGCAAACCACACTCACGACTTTCTTCTACTTTCGTCGGATCAAAGTAATCAAACTCATTTGGCAAGTCATGCTCTTCTAGATAAACATCTAGATCCGCATCTGTTTTCTCAAACAATGGCGCGACTTTTAATACGCCATCTTTTGATAGGCTAAGCACGTCAAGGCCTTGACGGAACTCGGTTTGATCTTTGCGGATGGCGTTGAACCAAACGTCAGGTTTTAATTCATCTAGGGCACGGCGGAACGGCTCAAGCTTGACTTGATCCGTAAACTCGTCATGCTGCGGGTTATCAATGCCTGGGATACCGTTCATGGTCGCGTCACGATGCGCCGCCGTCTGCTTAGGAATGTACGTGATCACATTTAAATTCAAGTCACGGATAACCTTATTGGCAAATTGATAGGTGGCATCGGTGTTGTAGCCTGAATCCACCCACAGTACGGTGATATCAGGACGCTGCTTGGCAACCAAATGCAATATCGCTGACTCGTAAGGACGGAAGTTGGTTGTAATAATTGGGTTTTTCGCTTGTGTTAATGCCCAAGCAACGATTTCTTCGGGCGACTTGCCTTGTAGGTCTTGGTTGGCTTGATCGATATCTAGGTTGGGATGTAACTGACTCATGATACGTTCCTTAATGGTGGTTAGGGTAAAAATGGCTAAACTAAAATAGGTGTGGTCATAATATTAAGCACCCGAAAACATCGGTAACGCGGCGGCGTCTCGGCCGTCATAGCTGCTGGCAAGCGCATTAAATGCTTGAGTGATGTCAGAGATAGACTGCATGTCGTGCTCGCTGAGCACAAAGCTGTCGACACCCGCCCGCAGTAAGTAAGCAATCTGGTCACGCCCAAACTTGCCTGCCATGCGAATCTCCCCTTGGTAGCCAATGTGGCGTAGGGTTTGGGCATAACTAAAGCCGCGTCCATCGGTAAAAGCTGGCACATGAATAACAATCAAATCTTGCTGTAATAAAAATTCTGACAAACCAACCAGTGCCTCTGTATCGCTATCGGACGTCACCCAAACGCCCATACGACTGGCATGCTGGCTGACTAACTCACGTACCTCTTGTAATAGTCCGCCAGCGAGCTGACCTTCTGTATCTAATAAGTCAGTAAGCGGTAGTACGATCTCACGTTTTTCTTGTTTGTGTAGTAGCTCAAGCAAAGTGATATGAGACAGGGCAATACCGTCTGGCAACTCATGGGTGTGAAGCGCCAACCATGTATCGTTTTGACTGATATCGGCGCCTGCACTGTTTAATACATGATGATTACCCATAGACCTTCTCCTTAAAGGGTGCAATGCCGACACGATCGACCAAATCACCAAAGCGTTCTACCTCATGATCATTGCTGACGCGCTGTTCTAAATAGACATCTAATATCTTTTGTAGCGTAATTGCCACATCGGTGGCTGGCACCGCTTTGCCCAATATCTTGCCGATTTTGGCATCATTGCTGGAGTTACCGCCAAGGCTGATCTGATACCAGTGCTCGCCCTTTTTATCGACTCCCAGGATACCAATGTCACCCGTATGGTGGTGGGCACAGGCGTTCATACAGCCAGACATATTAAGGCGAATCTCACCCAAGTCATAAAGGTAGTCGAGATCATCAAACTGTTTTTCGATTTGCTCAGCGATGTTATGGGTGGTGGCATTGGCCAGTGAGCAATAGTCCCAGCCTGGGCAGACAATCATGTCTGTGAGCGTGTTGATATTGGCACGAGCTAAATGCAGCTCAGACAGCTGTTGCCATAATTCGTAAAGCTGATTGGTTTGCACATCCGCAAATACCAAGTTTTGCTGATAGGTACCACGCAATTCACTAAAACTGTATTTGTCGGCAAGATCAGCAAGTGCATCCATTTGTGATTCGCTCAAATCACCTGATGGCACGTAGCGACCGTCCACCAGTCCCGCTTTTAGGGAAATCACCACAGCGCGATAACCCGCAACTTTATGTGCCACCGTGTTTTGGTGATACCAATTGGCAAAGTCTTTATCGCCATCAAGTTGTTGTTGCAACTCGCTCTGCGTTTGGAGCGCATCAAAGGTCAGGTAGTCAGGCTCGGTGAAGAAGCTGCTGGCAGTGGCAAAATTGGCATCGGTTAAGGTAAGGGGGCCGTCTTTGGTATGGGCTTGCCATTCAGCATCGACCAATTTAGCGAAGGCAGGCCCGCCCATGCTGTCAACCAATATCTTGATACGAGCCTTGTACTTATTATCACGGCGACCGTGTAAGTTATAAACGCGCAAAATAGCGTCTAAGTAACTCAGCAGATGACGACGCGGCAAAAACTCATTAATCACTTTACCAATCACAGGCGTACGACCAAGCCCGCCACCCACCAACACTTCAAAACCAAGCTCGCCTTCGTCATTGGTTTTTACATGTAGGCCGACATCATGTACCTGAGTGGCTGCGCGGTCATTGGCAGTACCAACCACCGCGATCTTAAATTTACGCGGCAAAAAAGCAAACTCAGGATGAAAGGTTGACCATTGACGAATAATCTCGCAATAAGGACGCGGATCGGCAATTTCTTCTTGGTGAATACCAGCATAAGGGTCAGTCGTGGTATTACGAATACAGTTGCCTGAGGTCTGAATTGCGTGCATCTGTACTGAGGCCAGCTCTGCCAAGATGTCTGGCACTTCTTCAAGTTTTGGCCAATTCAGCTGAATGTTGGTACGAGTGGTAAAGTGCCCGTAACCTTTATCATACTTGCGCGTGATTTCTGCCAACTTACGCAATTGATAACTTGCAAAAAGGCCATAAGGAATCGCAATGCGCAACATCGGCGCATAACGCTGAATGTAAAGACCATTTTGTAGACGTAGCGGCAAAAACTGTTCTTCTGGCAGCTCACCGGCCAAAAACCGTTCCGTTTGGTCGCGAAATTGGGCGACACGTTCCTCTACTAAGGTTTGGTCAGCGTAATTATATTGATACATGACGTAATCTCAATTTTGTTTTTAAGCTTAAAGGCAGCATTGATAATGATTTGCGTGTGTAATAGGTTTTATTGCCAATCGCATGATGAATAATTCAGCTTACCATCATATAAGCTTGAGACTTGAAACATAAATTCCTTTCAGACATATCCATATCCAAACACAGCATAAATTTTCATAAAGAAAGTTAGGTAGCCTATGCTTATCGAATTTAACACCTAACTTGAACGTATGATCGCTTGCGCGCTAACCATCCGCTCATGGCGTCCTCTTACGTTGTTGCTTAATTTTCCCGTCCATTCCTTTCTTGAGGTTTTAAAATCCATATGAATCAGACCACATCAAAACTTGTTTCCCCGCATGGCAGCAACGAGCTAAAACCACTGTTGTTAAGTGGTGAGGCACGTATCCAAGCGCTAAAACTTGCCCGCACATTGCCGACCATCACCCTAAGCTCTCGTGAGCGTGGTGATTTGATTATGTTTGGTATCGGTGGTTTTACCCCATTGAACGGTTTTATGAATCAAGCCGACTGGCAAGGCGTGGTAGATAACATGCGCTTGCAAAGTGGTGACAACGCGGGCTTGTTTTGGCCCATTCCTATCACTTTATCTGCGCCTAAGGCAACTGCTGACAGTTTGAGCCAAGGTGACAAAGTGGCCTTGGTGGCAAAAGATGGCGAGGTGATGGGGATTTTAACGGTTGAAGAAACTTATACCATTGATAAAGAGCACGAATGTCAGCAAGTATTCACAACGACAGACGCAGAGCATCCAGGTGTACAGCAAGTGTTGAACCAAGGTGACATCAATGTCGCAGGCAGTGTTGAGGTGTTAAGTGAAGGCGAGTTCCCAACCTTGTATCCAGAGATTTATAAAACTCCTGCTGAGACGCGTGAGATTTTGGATGCCAAAGGCTGGAAAACAGTTGCAGCCTTCCAAACTCGCAACCCAATGCATCGCTCACACGAATACTTAGCCAAAATTGCCATCGAGATTTGTGATGGGGTGCTGATACACTCATTGTTAGGGGCGCTAAAACCCGGTGATATTCCAGCGGAAGTGCGCCAAGAAGCGATTAAAACCCTGATTGACAACTACTTTAGACAAGATACCGTCATTCAGGCAGGCTATCCATTAGACATGCGTTATGCTGGACCACGCGAAGCGCTATTGCACGCAGTCTTTCGCCAAAACTATGGTTGTAGCCATCTGATTGTTGGCCGCGACCATGCTGGCGTTGGCGATTACTATGGCGCTTTTGACGCGCAAACTATCTTTGACTATGTTGGTAAAGACGATTTGATTACCCAACCATTAAAAATTGGCTGGACGTTTTGGTGTAATGCCTGTAACGCCATGGCATCTGATAAAACTTGTCCGCATGAGGCCTCTGAGCACGTCAAAGTGTCAGGAACGAAGTTGCGCAAGGCGCTATCAGAAGATGAAGACGTACCAGATAACTTTAGCCGTCCGGAAGTGTTGGAGATTTTGCGCCAGTATTATGCTGGTATCGCTCGCGAGGAACGTGCTGAGGTGAAGTTAACCGGCGCCTCGGCAGTATAAGAGTATAGGCACTGACGACATATTCAGAAGTAAATAAGAAGTAAAAAGGGATTAGGCTTATCGTCTGATCCCTTTTTTTATTGAAAATACAGGTTCGAGGGCGCTTTGTCCCCACAGAATCCTCTTAGACGGATTTACTGAGTTTGATTTAACGGCCTCTAGTAATCACGATAGGGCATAAATAACAAAGTTACTTATGCCAAGTTAACCACTCGATAAGCGGATTCATCATTAAGCCTTTGACAAACAAGCTGCTAGCATAGTTCTCATCATTCATAGAGTCGCAATCAAGGCGTTATCGGTTTTATACCTTTATCGGTATTTTGAAAAAGTGGTTCTGTTAACTTTATTGAGAACATTTATGCAACCCATCACTAAAAAAATGACTGAAACACGCAGGCTGAGCATAAGTGGCGTTCTGGCAATGTCAGTACTCGCGATTGGCTGTAGCTCTAACGACGCTTCACAACAAGATGGGTCAACGACAGTACACGAGCAGCAAAACATCAGCTTATTAAATGTCTCGTATGATGTGTCGCGTGATTTTTATAAAGACTATAACGCCCTTTTTAGTCAGGACTATCAGCAAAAAAATCCGGGTAGTAAGGTAGATATCAAGCAGTCGCACGGTGGCTCAAGCAAACAGGCAATGTCTGTGGCGAATGGCTTGCAAGCGGATGTGGTGACCTTTAACCAAGAAAGCGATATGAACCTACTGGTCGAAAAGGGCTTGGTTGCCACCGACTGGCAACAAGCCTTACCAAACAATGCGGTACCCTATACCAGTACCATGGTGCTATTGGTGCGTGATGGCAATCCAAAAAATATCAAAGATTGGACAGACTTAGCGCGCAGTGATGTTGATGTGGTCATACCAAACCCGAAAACCAGCGGGACTGCGCGCTACGCATTTTTGGGGGCGTATGGTTATGGCCTGCATCATTTTAAAGAAAACCCACAAAACCATACCAAAACCGATGATTTTATCAAACAAGTACTGGCAAACGTGGTCACTTATGACAATGGCGCGCGTGCAGCAACCACCAGTTTTACTCAGCGCAGCTTGGGCGATGTGCTGATTACAACTGAAAATGAAGCCCATTTGGCTGCCAAGCAATTTGCCCAAGGACAAGTCGATATTGTCTATCCAAGCTATTCTATTTTGATTAATAATCCTGTGGCGGTAGTCGCTACGACCACTGATCAAGATGGCAAGACTGTAGCCGCAACTACCTACCTAAAAGGCTTGTGGGATGAGCCTGCACAAACGCTTATGGCAAACATGTATTTACGGCCCAGTGATAAAAAAATTCTAGCTGCTCACAAAGACACCTTGCCTGCCATCAATACCTTTGATCCTGTGACGGTCTTCGACTCTTGGGAGCAGATTATGGCGACATTCTTTGTTGATGGCGGGCGTTTTGATCAGCTGGCACGAGTAGAGTAGCGGCTGACTTTAAAGGCGTAGCCCAGCCAATTTTTGGTTATCTATTGGTTACGCTTTTGCAGATATTTGGCAACTGATTGATAACTTTATACTTGTTGGCTTGTTATTCCGTTTTGGCAATAACATACGCATATTCATCATTAAACATAATAAGATGGCGCTGTTAGCATACTGACATTACCTAACAGACACTTTTGAGGGACTTATGACATACGCCGCGCGTTATCAACAAAAAAGTAAAGCACTTAACGTCTTGAGTATTGCAGGCGTTGCCTTGACCTTGGGTCTTGCTGGCTGTAGCAATGGCGAACAGACAGAGACGACTGCTAATGCCGATGGCACGGCAGCGGGTCAAAACATCGAGCTGCTAAACGTCTCTTATGATGTGGCCCGTGATTTTTATAAAGACTATAACCCGCTATTCGTTGAGCACTATAAAGCTGAGAATCCAGACAGCGATATTCTCATTAAGCAGTCACATGGCGGCTCAAGCAAACAAGCACTCTCGATTGCTAATGGTTTGCAAGCGGATGTCGCGACGATGAACCAAGGCTCTGATATTGAGTTACTTGAGAAGAGGGGTTTGGTTGAATCAGATTGGGAGAGTAAATTCCCAGATAACGCCGTACCGTTTACCAGTACCATCGTGTTTTTGGTACGTAAGGGCAATCCAAAAGGCATCAATGATTGGGAAGACTTGACCAAAGAAGGAGTTGAGATTGTCATGGCCAACCCAAAAGTGACGGGTAATGGTCGCTATGCCTTTTTAGGGGCTTACGGTTACGGTTTACATGCCTTTAATAACGAAGAAGCGCCAGCGAAAAACTACGTAAAAGACATGCTTAAAAACGTCAAGGTTTATGAAAATGGCGGGCGTGCAGCCACCACTACTTTTGTTCAACGCGGTATTGGTGATGTTTTGGTGACTTTTGAAAATGAGGCCAATCTTGCCGCGACTGACTTTGGCGCCGGTCAAGTAGACATCGTTTATCCAGATTACTCTATCAAATCAGAGAGCCCCGTCGCGGTTGTGACGTCAGTGACCGACAAAAAAGGCACGACTGAAGCGGCAAAAGCCTATCTTGATTACTTATGGAGCGAGCCTGCTCAGCAGTTGGCAGCCGATCTATACCTACGCCCTAGCGTTCAAAGCGTGCTGGATAAAAACAGTGATAAATTACCACCAGTTGAAACCTTCCGCCCGAATGACGCGTTTGGGTCGTGGGATGAAATCATGGGCACTTACTTCAGCGATGGCGGTGTGTTCGATCAGTTAGCCGTTAATGCGCCGCAATAACCGCTTGTGACGCTCATAAGAGCCGTGAATGTACTAGCAATGGGTGTCATCTCATACGTATGAGATGACACTCATGAAAACCCCATAAAGGACATGGTCATTTGCGCTATGTCCTTTATAACATGGCCCTTTATAAAACAGACGGATTAATCATCAACTTGATACAACATGGTCTTACGTTAAGTACCATCCGATAGGCAATAGGACATCACTATGAGTGCAACATCTTCTTCTGCCAGTAAGCCCCCTTTGAAAAAAGGATGGCTGACACGTTTGCGTCAACGCAATGTGTTGCCAGGGTTTGGCCTGAGTATGGGTATTACTGTCTTTAGCTTATCGTTATTGGTGGTGCTGCCGTTTGCCATGATGGCTTATACCACCACACAAATGGGCTGGACAGGGTTTTGGGAAACCATTACCCAGCCGCAGGTCACTGCTGCGATCAAGCTGAGCTTATGGATGTCATTTTTAGCGATGCTGACCAATATGGTGTTCGGTACATTAGTTGCTTGGGTGCTCGTTCGTTATGAGTTTTGGGGCAAGTCGTTGATCAATGCGTTGGTTGATCTACCCTTTGCTTTGCCAACGGCAGTCACGGGCATCTCGCTTGCCACGCTTTATGCCCCTAACGGCCTAATAGGACAATGGTTCGCCAAGTTTGATATTCAGGTCGCTTTTACGCCGATAGGGATTTGGTTGGCCTTGGTTGTGGTCAGCTTTCCTTTTATTGTCCGCGCGGTACAGCCTGTTTTAGCAGAGCTGTCGGTTGAGTTTGAAGAAGCGTCCGCGGTATTGGGTGCCAATCGCTTAACCACGTTTCGAAAAGTGATTTTGCCCGAGCTGTTGCCCGCTTTATTAATGGGCGCAGGAATGATGTTTGCGCGGGCTACTGGTGAGTATGGCTCGGTGATTTTTATCGCAGGCAATATTCCGATGCAGTCGGAGATTTTACCGCTCATTATTATCAGCAAACTTGAGCAATTTGATATTCAAGGGGCCTCGGCTGTTGCGTTGTTTATGCTGCTGATCTCATTTGTTATTTTGTTAACCATTAATATTGTACAGTGGAAGCTGTCGCGCCGTGTAGGAGCTCGCTAACATGCAAATATCCAATAGCTACGACTACCAAAGCAATCCGGCAACCAAAGACACCCCTTGGTTACGCCGTACCTTTATCGTCATCGCTGTGCTATTTATGGTTATCATGTTGGTCATCCCATTACTGGCCGTGTTTTATGAAGCCTTTAAGAATGGCTGGCAGTTGTATATCGCCTCGCTTGTCGACCCTGAGGCCATGCAGGCCATCAAGCTGACGTTAATTACTGCTGCTATCGTTCTGCCCATTAATATGGTGATGGGCATAGCGATCGCTTGGTTGGTCACACGTTATCAGTTCAAAGGCAAACAGCTGGTGACCACCTTACTGGACTTACCGTTTTCTGTGTCACCCGTCGTGGCAGGCTTGATGTTTGTTTTACTATTCGGGCTGAATTCTACTGTGGGTGGCTGGCTTGAGAGCATGGGATTCCAGGTAATTTACGCCGTCCCTGGTATTGTTTTGGCGACGCTGTTTGTTACTTTTCCATTTGTGGCCCGTGAGCTGATCCCGCTGATGCAGACGCAGGGCGATAGTGAAGAGCAGGCCGCCTTGACCTTGGGCGCCACGGGTTGGCAGACCTTTTGGCATGTCACGTTGCCAAATATAAAGTGGGCGTTGCTTTATGGTTTGATTTTGACCAACGCGCGAGCAATGGGTGAGTTTGGCGCGGTCAGTGTGGTGTCAGGTCACATTCGCGGTGAAACCAATACCATGCCGCTGTTGGTTGAGATTGCCTATAATGATTATAACTTTACCGCCGCTTTTGCCTTATCGAGCCTACTTGCGGCGCTGGCGTTAGTGACGTTACTTATTCAGCAAGTGATGACCAAAGTACAAGAGCGTAAGTTTGCCAAGTCCGAGCGCCTAGCAAGTGCGCCTGAACTACCAGTAAGTGCCAATGCGACCGTCGCAGAAAGTAAAAGTGATGCGGTTTAAATAAGTGATAGGGTTAATTCAATACCACTGACGTCGTCACCATGAAACAATATGCCACGATAAGCCAAAAGATATAATAAGAGATACGATTATGAGCATCGAGATTCGCAACGTTAATAAAAAATTCGGTAACTTTACTGCGTTAGACAATATCAATATCACCGTGCCAACTGGTAAATTGACCACCTTACTTGGACCATCAGGGTGCGGTAAAACGACCTTGCTACGTATTATCGCAGGTCTAGAATATGCAGATTCTGGGCAGATATTATTTGACGAGCTGGATGTGACCAACACGCCTGTGCAAAAGCGGCACATTGGCTTTATGTTTCAGCATTATGCGCTGTTTCGGCACAAAAACATCGCAGATAATGTTGCCTTTGGACTGACGTTGTTGCCAAAAAATGAACGACCAAGCAAAGCGGATATCAATAAGCGCGTGGCCGAACTGCTAGACCTAGTACAGCTACCACAAGTCGCCAACGCTTATCCACACCAATTGTCAGGTGGCCAGCGCCAAAGGATTGCGCTGGCACGAGCCTTGGCGGTCAAGCCAAAACTGTTGTTACTGGATGAGCCATTTGGGGCGCTAGATGCCAAAGTGCGTAAAGAGCTGCGCACTTGGCTAAAAAACATTCATCATGAGCTGGGTATTACCAGCATTATGGTGACTCATGATCAAGAAGAGGCCCGTGCGGTGTCAGATGAGATTGTGGTCATGAATCAAGGGCGAGTAGAGCAGGTAGGGACGTCAGAGGAGCTGATACACCAGCCAGCCAACGCTTTTATCAGTGACTTCTTAGATTTAGTCTAAGTGTGTTTGAGACAGTAGCCGTATTGGCGAGATTAAAAAAAGACCTACAATGAGTAGGTCTTTTTTTTGCGTTAAGATGGGCCTAAGACGGTGTTATTTGTTTCAATAGCAACATTGCCTACTATAAAGCCCACCCAAAATTCGAACGTCCATACTGTTTAAGCAGGCTTTGGCATAGCAATGTCTTTGGTTGATATTTGCTTATAAGTGATGTCTAAAATATCTTGGCACCAGTCTGGCAAGTCATCAGCCACTTCATACCACATCCACGTGCCATCGCGAACACAGTGTAAAATACCCAGTTTTTTCAAATGATTCAAATGACGCGATATCGTTGGTTGCGGTTGATCGAGTATTTCTACCAACTCACCCACGCAGCGTGCTTCTTTTTTAAAGAGAATTTGAAATATTTTTAAGCGGGTCGGATCAGATAGAACTTTAAACAACTCGATAGGTCGTATCTCAAAATTATTATCAGACATAGAGCAATTCCAATGAGGCTTTGTTAATAGGGATTCAATATAACAGCAGTTATCTACAGAATCGATTGAAAAGTAAGCGGTCTTACAGTTCGTCGTTAATTCACTACTTTTGATAGTAATGGGTTACATGCGTACTTATATTCATTTACATTGATTAAGTATGTGTAATATAAAGATTTTTTATGACAAATAATAGTCAAATACTATTGCAAATGATAATAGTTATCGTTATTATACACAAACTAATGACAATGATGTTAGGGGGCGCGTCAAAGCAAACGGTGCAAACTGTCACCCCACACCTGCATCATTGACCCCTTGCCTTTACCAGCAGTATAAAACCCAGCAGTACCAAACATAGCCACCGAATAGTGGTATTCAGAGGAGCCAATCCATGTACGTATGCATCTGTAATGACGTAAAAGAAAAGCAAATCAAAGCAGCTATTGCTTCAGGTATTGATACGCTTGATGGTCTAAAAGACACCCTCGATGTTGCGACTTGCTGTGGTTGCTGTGAGCCGATGGTCAATGATTACCTAGAGGAACACCATGCCAAACTTGATGTCTTAGCCTATGCGGTTTAAGCATGATTGGTTTAGAGACTTCTTTTTTGTCCAGATAACACCTTATCGTCCTACCCATACCTTCCAGTACGCCGCACTTATCCTTTGGTTATTGACCATAAAGGGTGAGTTGCGAGTATCCACATAACCTTGCTGACACACCTAGTTCCATCTCGCCACGCATCATAATCGTTGGGGCCGTAATCAATAGCGACGCTAGCTAATTATAGTTCTCAATTAGCATCTTATTCTTAGTTCATAACATTACAAGCTGTACAGCTCCTATATGCTACTATATCTGTCTGTCGTTATAAGACGTTTTTTTGATTTTGATTTTTACGGATCAGTTCACCAATAGTGCTTTCATTATATGGAATATTGTGAATACGTTGGCATCTGTAGAATATAAATAGGGGAGTATAGGTTATGATAGGTAGCCAAAAAGTCATTGATTATTTGAATTTTTTATTAGGTGGTGAGCTTGCGGCTCGTGACCAGTATTTTATCCATTCAGAAATGTATGCCGAATGGCATTATGGCAAGTTGTATGATCGCATCCACCATGAGATGGCAGATGAGACACTGCATGCCCAAGCGATTATTCGCCGTATTTTGATGCTAAGCGGCACGCCTAATATGGCTGTCAATGATATCAAAATTGGCTCCACCGTTCCTGACATGTTGCAGCTTGATCTTGACTTAGAGTACCAAGTACAGCAGCATCTAAAAGACGGTATTGCACTTTGTGAAGAAGAGCACGATTACGTCACGCGTGAGATGCTGGTTGAGCAGCTAAAAGATACGGAAGAAGATCATGCGCATTGGCTTGAGCAGCAGTTACGCCTTATCGATATGATTGGGTTGCCCAATTATCTACAAAGCCAAATGGCTGAAGTCACTCCTAATCTGGTTTAATATCGCGATAGATATAAACAGCAACCATATTTCGCTTAAATAATAAGTACGTAGGGAGAAAGATAATGAAAGGGGATAAAGAGGTCATTCGCGCTTTAAACAAAGTGCTTGGACAGTCGTTAATTGCGATCAACCAGTATTTTTTGCATGCACGCATCGCCCGTCATTGGGGCTTAGAAGCGCTTAACGAAAATTTTTACAAACAATCTATCGCTGAGATGAAATGGTCTGATGATCTGATTGCACGAATTTTGTTGCTAGACGGCTTACCCAATTTGCAAGATTATGGCAAGATGTTTATTGGCGAAGATGTGCCAGAGATCATTGACTGCAATCTGCGTTTAGAAAAGCAGAAATTCGCCATTATTACCGATGCCATCACACTATGTGAGACACAGTCTGACTATGTCTCTCGCCAGCTGTTGGTCACCTTAAAAGATGGCAATGAAGAGTATCAAGATTGGTTAGAGACGCAAGAAGACTTGATTGAAAGTATTGGCGTGGAGCGTTATATCCAGTCACAAGTCACTGAGGATGACGCGCCTTAGTAGCGTCCGATAATTGGCAAAAATGAGCCAAACTTGCCAGCGAGTGTTTTTTATAAATCATCACTCGCTGGCTTTTTTATGCCAAAAATCCATGCTGATTTTTTATCTATTTTTTATCTATACTTGGTTAGTATAAGCCGCGACCGTCTTCAGGCTTAAGACGTAAAAAGTACAACCCTGAGAGAATGGTTAAAAGCCCTAGTATCCAATAGGTGGTTTGGAACGCAGCCAGCGTGTCGAGTTGCATACGTTCACGTAAAATATTGAGTACGGCTGCACCAAAGGCGATACCAAAGCTAATCGCCAGCTGCTGATTGACCGCCATCAAACTGTTACCACTACTGGTCTGTGCGCCCTCTAGATCACCAATCGTAATCGTATTCATCGCACTAAATTGCATCGAATTACAAGCGCCCATTATGGTCAAAATAGGAACAAACCAAAGCCATTGTGAGGCGTCATTAAATTGCGCCAATACAAGGATCAGGGTGCCCATAAACAAGGTGTTGTAGACCAGAACCTTACGGTAGCTAAAACGCTGAATAATTTTACTCACCCACGGTTTAATTCCGATGGCACCAACCGCGATAGGCGCTAGTAACCAACCTGCCTGTGAAGGTGAGTACTCAAACACTACTTGCAATAGCAGCGGCAGCAAAAAAGGGACGGCACTGATACCTAAGCGTGTGAATAAATTACCGGTAATACCAATACGAAAGGTGCGAATGTCAAATAAACTCAGTGGAAATAATGGGGCAGATCGTCGCTTGGCATGCCATACATACGCACCTATCAGTAGGCTGGCTCCCAATCCCAGTAACAAACCATAAAACCCGCGACCGGTCTGCGAGCCAAACTCGACAGCCAGGGTGAATCCACAAGCAGCGGCTGCAAACAATAAAAACCCTGTCCAATCGAGACGCTTGGTATCTTCAAATAACGCGGGCACCAGTTTCTTGCCTAAAATAAAGCCTACTATTCCCATCGGTATATTGATCAAAAATATCCAATGCCAGCTGGTGTATTGTACGATATAGCCACCTAAGACCGGCCCTACCAAAGGTGCTACCAATGCCGGTATCACCGCAAAATTCATCACCGTTAAGAGCTTATTACGGGGATAGGATTTGACCAATATTAAACGAGCAACAGGTGTCATCATCGCACCGCCAATACCTTGAATGATACGTGAGCCAATCAAAAAATCTAGCGTAGGCGATGCAGCACATAGTAATGAGCCAATACAAAAAATGATGATGGCGGACAAAAATACTCGACGAGTACCAAATTTATCGGCTAAAAACCCACTAATGGGAATAAATATCGCCAAGGTTAAGGCATAGCTGATCACAGCCCACTGCATCTTTAAAGGCGACTCACCCAGCGCTTGTGCCATTTGTGGCAGTGACGTGTTTAAAATGGTGGCGTCCAAAATTTGCATAAACAGAGCTACCGCCAGCACATAGGGCAGATACTTATCTTGTGTCGGGGTTAGCGTTACCATGTCGCTCTCATTAGCTCTCTCGTCATAAAATAGGCAAAAATAATATAGTGACAACCAGCTCACTATAGCAGCCGAATAGTATAAGAAAGACTGCATCATAATAAAAGTGACGCAAAGTAACGGTACATAGGCGAGGTTATCAAACAACGGGCGGATAGGTCTGCACATTGATTACAAGAGAGGACTTTAATGTAGGGGCCGGTTCTCGCTATAGTAACGTGAGCGACATGCTGATTAAGCAGAAAGCATCAATCACGTTATGGATAATATTAAAAATACGAACGAGGATATGTCATGAGTCAAGACAACAATAAATCTAGCGATAGTGCCCACGAACAAAGCGTTAAATATGTACCACCCAAGGTGTGGGTACAAGATAAAGACAATGGTGGTAAGTTTGCCAGCATCAATCGACCGACAGCTGGCGCCCGTCACCAAAAAGCACTGCCCGTAGGCGATGCACCTTTACAACTGTATTCACTAAATACACCAAATGGCGTCAAGGTCAACATACTGTTAGAGGAGTTGGCTGAGCTTGGTATTAAAGGCGCTGAGTACGATGCGTATAAAATCGACATCTCTGAGGGTGACCAGTTTGGCTCTGGCTTTGTAGCCATCAACCCAAATTCAAAAATTCCAGCCTTAGTCGATCATTCTATCTTTGAGTCTGGCGAGCCTATTGCTATCTTTGAGTCTGGCGCGATCTTACTGTATTTAGCTGAAAAATTTGGCAAGTTTGTCCCTTCCTCACTTGGCAAAGCGCGGGCGGACTGTCTGTCTTGGGTGATGTGGCAGATGGGGAGCGCGCCTTTTTTAGGCGGCGGCTTTGGGCACTTTTATGCGTATGCGCCTGAACCGCTGGAGTATCCCATCAACCGCTATACGATGGAGACCAAGCGTCAGCTGGATGTGCTTGATAGCCACCTAAAAGACAATCAGTATATGTGTGGCAATGAAGAAGCGGATTATAATATTGCCGATATGATTATTTGGGCGTGGTATGGCCAGTTGGTACTTGGGAAGCTTTACGATGCCGCAGAGTTCTTACAAGTCAGTGATTATAAGCACGTGCAGCGTTGGGCGCAGGCCATTGCTGAGCGGCCAGCGGTTAAGCGCGCCATAGAACTGCCATTAAAACCTATTGGCTAAATTAATCGATGATACCGATTTATAATAACCCTTTTAAATGACTTACAGGCTGATAGGCGGCGCGCTTATCAGCCTTAATTTTATCCTTTTTTGCTATTCTATATTCATATATAGTTATATTAAAATAAGGATATACTTTTTCATTTACACGATGATACATTAGTACAACAGATAGAAACATTGATACGTTAATATAGCGGTGCATCCTCCTATTGGACGGGTGTTTATACTTCTTCTATTAATGAGTAACGATTATGAAGGATGATAACGGTAAGCTGATACACATCTCACGGCAGATGAATATGGATGGGTCAAGTGTGGTCGATACTACCGATACTGAGGCCAACATGCCACAGAAACGCCCGTGTACTCATGTTTACCAACACGCAAAATTGCTCCTCATAACTTACTTGGTACTCAATGCTAAAAAAATAAAAAAGATACCCTTATTAATGATAAAAAATAAAATAAAATTGTCCCTATTTGCCGCTATAAGCACGGCTTTATTTAGTACCACAAGTATGGCCAGTACTGGCGCTGAATTAACCAGCCAAGACTGGCAGGTCGTCTGTGATAATACCCGTACTTGCCGGCTGGCAGGCTATCAAGCAGAAAATAATAGCGAATTTCCCATATCAGTGTTGCTTGTGCGCCGCGCAGGGGCGAATGCTGGGGTGGATGGCAAAGTAAAACTTGGCGGCGCTAAAGAAAGCTCATCTAAGGCTTTGATGCAACTGGGTAACCGTCACCGTATATCGTTGTTTATTAATGATAGGAATTATGGTGAAACCAAACCTTTTTCAACCGCCGCAGGTAATGCCGAGCTGACATCTACACAAGTAAAAGCACTGCTAGACGCGCTGACTAAATCAAGTAAAATTGAGCTGGTACTGCGCAACTCACGCTGGCAGCTTTCAGATAAAGGGGCGAGTGCTGTCATGCTAAAAGCAGATGAAGTCCAAGGTCGAGTAGGGACGCCAAGCGCTTTTATCAATAAAGAAGGCGCTGCAAAGCCTAACAGCAGCGTATTGTCACCCAAGTCTGCACCAATACTGCGCTTTGTCGCGCCCAATCCAAAAGCAGTCTCTACCAACAAGAGAAAGTTTGTCATGCGCGCGTCTCAACTGGCGACCTTGATGAGAGGTACCATGAAAGAGGTGGACAGTGACTGCCCAAATCTCACAGATAAGTCGCCATGGCGTGTCAGTCGTCTAAACAGCTCACAACTACTCGCACAGCATGACTGCTGGATGGGGGCCTATAATACTGGGACAGGGGTTTGGGTTATCAATGACAGCAAACCTTATAAACCGACATTGGTAACCACCAGTGCCACGGGTTACGATAAAGGTAAAATCACCTCAGTACAAAAAGGCCGCGGTATCGGTGACTGCTTAAGCAAAACCGATTGGCTATGGACCGGTAAGGCGTTTGAAAAGAGTCATGAAAGTACCACTGGGCTATGCCGTATGGTTGAAGCAGGTGGTGCATGGCAACTGCCGACCTATGTCACTGAGGTTAAGGTGACACAATAGCTGTCATACAATAGCGGCCATACAGTCGACAACCTATCTGTTAAATGGCTCACTTAAAGCTTCATGACCAATTTCAGGGGTGTTATTTCTATAATGCTAGAAAAAATAGGTACAGATGGTTTTTATTGTGCTATACTGCGTCGCCACGTTAGCTTAGGCTTTCGTGAATTATGAGATTGATAACATCGCCTGCGATTTTGGGTCTAGGATGACCATAAGTAATTGTTGCCGATGATTTTGTGTACTTAAATAACCCTTTATAAAAATATCAGTTATTTTTGACTCATATCTTATCTACTCGACCATAAGCATGGTCTAGATTGGTTGTTATTCGCGGTTATCTGCTTTGGACAAAGCATCAATAACGCGCTTATATCAAGCAAGGATAAGACACTCGGCACTACCACCAAAATACGTCAGACAGCACGAACGCATTTATTGTAGAGGCTCTAAGCTTTATTGGCTTAGCTTCTGATTATCGACACTTTTATGTGGTCCGATAATTCTTTAATAAAGGCAGCGTGGTGAACGGTTATCAGTGGTATGCATCAAGCTTGCTGAATTTACAGCAGCTTATACTTACCAAGGATTCCTATGACTGACATCTTATCTACAATCGCCGCTGAAAACGGCATCATCGAAAGCACTAACACGCCAAACGATACCTCAAATACTGATACCAATAATCAAGCGGCGACGACTGACGCGGCTGAAGAAAACAAAATCACCTTTACTGATCTTGGCATTGCAAAGCCTATTCTTACTGCGCTTGATCGCAGTGGTTATACCAATCCAACGCCAATTCAAGAGCAAGCCATTCCTTTTGCCTTAGAAGGCCGTGACCTTTTATTGTCAGCGCAAACGGGTAGTGGTAAAACCGCAGCGTTTGTTATTCCAGTACTTGATCGCTTAAGCCGTGCAACCAGCTTTGATAAATTAACCAAAGCCCTTATCTTAACGCCAACGCGTGAACTTGCTCAGCAGGTACATGATAGCGTGCGTACTTACTCTAAAGACATGCGTGGTCTATTTTGTGTGCCATTGGTTGGCGGTGCACCATACAATGGTCAGATTACTGCCCTGAAAAAAGGCGTACAAGTCATCGTTGCCACCCCTGGTCGTCTGCTTGACCACATCAATGCGGGCCGTGTTGACTTGTCTAACCTAGAAGTATTGGTACTTGACGAAGCTGACCGTATGCTAGACATGGGTTTTGCTGATGATATCAGCGACATTCTACGCGCAGCACCAACTGATCGTCAGACGATTATGTGTTCAGCCACTTGGGATGGCCCAGTCGGTAAAATCGCTGCCAGCTTCACCAAAAATCCTGAGCGTGTATCAATCAAAGTTGAATCAGCACACATCGAAGAAAAAGTGTACTACTGCGATGATTTTGATCACAAAAACCGTTTGCTTGACAAAATCGTTTGCCAGCAAGATATGGAACAAATCATTATCTTTGCGGCGACCAAACGTAGCACTGAAAAGTTAGCGAAACAGCTACAAGAAGCTGGTCATAAAGCCAGCTTCCTACATGGTGATTTGCCACAAAGCAAGCGTAACCGTATCGTTCAAGACTTGCGTAATGGTAAATGCAAAATCCTAGTAGCCACTGACGTTGCTGCTCGTGGTCTAGACGTTCCAGCAATCTCGCACGTCATCAACTATGACTTGCCGCGTCAAACCGAAGACTACGTCCACCGTATCGGTCGTTGTGGCCGTGCTGGTCGTACTGGTGTCGCTATCAGCTTATGTAGCATGGATGATCGTCCACAGCTAAACGCCATCAATCGTTACTTAGATCGCAAAATGGAAGTCTGTGTCATCGAAGGCATGGAGCCTAAGAAAACTTATGTACCTAGCGAAAACAAAGGTAAGGGTCGTGGCCGTGGTCGCGGACGCTCAAGCGGCGGTGGTAACGGTCAAGGCCGTGGTCGTTCAAGCGGTGGCTATGCTGGTAAATCTAGTGGCGGCGGTCAAGGCCGTGGTCGCTCAAGTGACAGCGCACCGACGGGACAACGCGCCAGCAACGACAGCGGTTATCAAGGTAAGCCACGTGATTCATCTGGCAAACCAAACGAGCGTTCAGGCGGCAAGCCTTATCAAGGCAAGCGCACTGGTGGCCCAAGCCGCGGTGATAGCAATGGCGTTCCACGTGGTGAGCGCGCCGCAACCGGTCGCGGCCGTCCAAGTGGCAGCCAAGGTCGTCCGGCAGGTCGTTCTGACAGCCGTGGCCAAGGTCGCCCAAATAGCGGCAACCGTGGTAAAAACTCGTAATAGCACCATCGTGATGGTTAATAAAAGCTGTTAACCACAGTTTTTATTCTAATCGTATAACCGAGCGAAAAAAGCCAGATACTTGTTATCTGGCTTTTTTGTGTTTGCGTGTTTGATGCTAATTAAGTAAATGTGGGGTTTGCAAAAATGCTCCAAGCACACACTGGTATCGTAAATACAAGATAGTGGCTTGCACGTTTTTTTAGCCTTGTCTATACTGACAAGCTTTTATCGCCTGCTCTGGAGCCGTTTGATGCCCGCCATCTCAAGTTTCACCATTGATAGTCTGCCGTTAGCGTTTGGTATCATTATGGCCATTATTGGCTTAGTATTTTATACCCAAGGCTTGCCAAGTAAGTTCTGGCGACGATTTTATGCGGTACTACCCGGTATTGTTCTTTGCTGCTTTATACCTGCGACGCTAAACAGTTTAGGCGTTTTTGCTGATGGTGTTGGCTCACAGATTTATGGTTTTACCGCAACCTATCTGTTGCCAGCCAGTTTGCTCTTGATGACTTTGTCGATGGATGTTCCTAAGATACTTGGTTTAGGCTGGAAGGCGATTGCCATGTTTTTCGCGGCTAGTATCGCCATTATCATCAGCGGTCCCATCAGTTTAGGGGTGGCAAAATGGGTGTCACCTAGTATGTTTGTTGACGACACTTTGTGGCGTGGGTTTTCAGCCGTGGCTGGTAGCTGGATTGGCGGCGCGGCCAACCAAGCGGCAATGAAAGAGCTGTTTGGGGTCAGTGATGACCTATTTGGCATGATGATTTTGGTGGATGCCACCAATGCGTCATTATGGTTACTGGCCATCTTAGTAATGGCAAAACACAGCGCTAAAATAGACCGCTTCTTAAAAGCGGATACCAGTAGTATTGATAAAGTCATTACAGCCGTTGAAAGCTATGAGCGCGCTCATGCTCGTCCTGCGACCTTAAATGATTTGATGGTGATGTTTGGTTTATGCTTTGCCATGGTGGGGGCGGCGCACTTTATCGGTGGGCAAATTGCTGCCTTCTTTGCGCCGTATAAATGGGCGGTACAATATAGCTTTGCCAGCTCGTTTTTTTGGATGGTGGTGATTATTACCTTATTGGGTGTTGGATTCTCTTTCACCAAAGTGCGCAGGCTTGACCATGTTGGTGCCTCTAAAATTGGTACGGTGTTTATCTTTGTGTTGATCGCGGCTATCGGTATGCAGATTAATCTTGCTGGTATTGTCTCGCAGTGGCGGCTATTGCTAATCGGCTTATTATGGATGAGCATTCATGTCGTTATCATTTTTGCTGTCGCAAGAGTCATTCGTGCACCATTTTTCTTTTTGGCGGTAGGATCCAACGCCAACACTGGCGGTGCTTCCTCTGCGCCGATCGTTGCGACCGCCTTTCATCCATCGCTTGCGCCAGTCGGCGTGTTTTTAGGTATTCTTGGCTATGCAGTGGGGACGTTTGGCGGCTATATCAGCACCCAAATGATGCGGTTGGTGGTGGGATGACATTTAGGTTGACGATCCTGTACTAGCGCTAAACATAAACCCGCATTGATGCGGGTTTTTCGCTATTAGGACAAAGATAACGTAGGTTGTCGTTTTGTCTATCTGTGCTACTGATACGTAAGCCAAGACTTGGCTTTAAAGGAGTACGTGTTAACCTTCCTATACATTGGTTATTTAGATGACTATCGATTGAATTGAGGACTTGCTCTAGTATTGAACAAACATCTTTATAATTAAAAGTGATTTAAAAGGAATAATAACTTGATGGCTCATAAAAATAAAAAAACCACTGCCCATAAAATTAATAGTCACCTTAGTGACCACAGCGACAATGACGACAATGTTACTAGCAACCGTGTACAGGTAAGGGGCGCGCGTGTTCATAACCTAAAGAATGTTGATGTAGACTTACCGCGCAATGCGCTGGTAGTATTCACAGGGATATCAGGGTCAGGAAAATCGTCATTGGCATTTGGGACATTGTTTGCTGAGTCGCAACGTCGTTACTTAGACTCAGTATCGCCCTACGCCAGACGATTGATCGATCAAGTCGATGAACCAGATGTCGATGCGATAGAAGGGCTGCCACCAGCCGTTGCCCTACAGCAACAGCGGGGTACACCATCGGTCCGCTCATCCGTGGGCAGTGTTACGACCATATCCAACGGTCTACGCATGTTGTACTCACGAGCAGGTGAGTATCCAGAAGGCCAAGAAATGCTATACGCCGATGCGTTCTCACCCAATACACCAGATGGCGCTTGCCCGACTTGCTCGGGCATTGGCCGCGTGTTTGAGGTCACTGAGGCGCTACTGGTGCCAGACAATACCAAAACCATACGTGAGCGCGCGATTGCGGCATGGCCACCAGCGTGGCAAGGTCAAAACCTTAGCCGCATATTAACCACATTGGGCTACGACATTGACAAGCCTTGGCACACCCTTTCGAAAAAAACGCGAGACTGGATCTTGTTTACTGACGAGACCCCAACGGTGCCTGTCTATCCGGAATACAATATAGAACAAACACGCGCTGCAATTGAGGATGGGGAAAAGCCAAACTACATGGGGACCTTTACTAGTGCTAAGCGTTTTATTTTACATTCTTTTGCCACCACCCAAAGTTCGCGCACCAAAAAACGCGTCTCGCAGTTTATGCAGATCTCTGAGTGTCCAGAGTGTCACGGCAAAAAGCTAAAAAGAGAATCACTGTCCGTCAAATTTGCAGGACTGGATATTGGTGAGCTGTCACAGCTGACACTCACAGAACTGGCACTAAAATTAGAAAAAACAGCTTATACCAAGCTGGACAATGAGACGCCAAACCGCGAAAAAGCCATTGTTGCTCAGCGTATTGCCAGTGATATCCTCTCCCGTGTGGAGGCATTGACAAAGCTCGGCCTTGGCTATCTATCGCTTGAGCGGACGACACCGACGTTGTCGCCAGGGGAGTTGCAGCGTTTGCGGCTGGCAACGCAAATACGCTCGCAGCTTTTTGGCGTGGTTTATGTCCTTGATGAGCCATCTGCAGGCCTGCACCCTGCAGACACCCAAGCTTTGTTAGCGGCACTGGATGAGCTCATCGCGGCTGGTAACTCTGTGTTTGTGGTTGAGCATGACGTTAGCGTCATCAGGCATGCAGATTGGGTGGTCGATGTCGGGCCAAAGGCTGGCACGCATGGTGGCCAAATTGTCTATAGCGGGCCTGTCGAGGGTCTTCGTAATGTTGCTCAGTCGCATACGGGCCAGTATCTCTTTGCCGATACGGCTAACGGTCAGCCCAGATCTAATACGAGGCAGCCCGCCGCATGGCTCAAGCTTGCAAACATTGAACGCAACAATATAACAGGATTAGACGCTGAGTTTCCGCTAGGTGTTATGACGAGTGTCACGGGTGTCTCAGGCTCTGGTAAATCAAGTCTGGTTAGCCAAGCGTTAGTGGAGCTCATCAACGAGGCGTTGGGTCAAAAAATTACGGAGGATGCACCCGTAGACGAGTCGGACCTGCTTGAGCAGGAGCTTGACTCCGTAACAAGCGGCGAAATCATCGCTGGCATGGAATATGTACGCCGTCTGATCAATATCAATCAAAAAGCAATCGGACGGACACCGCGCTCCAATCTGGCAACGTATACTGGGTTATTTGATGATGTACGTAAATTGTTTGCAGCAACCAAACAAGCAAAAGCCCATGGTTTTGATGCTGGTCGCTTTTCTTTCAATACGGCAAAGGGACGTTGTCCAAATTGTGAAGGCTTGGGGTTTGTGAGTGTCGAGCTGTTATTTTTGCCAAGTGTCTACGCGCCTTGTCAGGTTTGTCACGGAAAGCGTTATGATGATGAAACATTGGCCATCACTTATCGAGACAAAAACATTGCTGAAGTATTGAACTTAACGGTGGAGGCGGCTCATGAGTTCTTTAGTGACGAAGCACCTATTTTGCGTGCGTTAGAGGCTTTGCTACAAGTTGGGCTTGGTTACTTACGTTTGGGTCAACCCGCAACCGAGCTATCAGGCGGCGAGGCGCAGCGTATCAAGCTTGCAACCGAGCTGCAACGCACACAACGCGGCGACACGCTTTATATATTAGATGAGCCCACCACAGGTCTACACCCTGCCGACGTATCTATGCTGATGGCACAGTTAAACGGTCTGGTCGATGCTGGCAACACCGTTATTATGGTTGAGCATGACATGCAAGTGGCCAGCAACAGCGATTGGGTTATGGATATGGGGCCAGGGGCAGGGGATGCGGGCGGGTCTATTGTCGCTCAAGGCACGCCAGAAGACGTCGCGCAATCAAAAACAAGCCGAACCGCGCCATTTTTATTGGTATAAAAACAGGTCTTTAGGGTGGGGTTGTAGGTTAGTTTTGTTAGCTAAAAAGATCATTCCCAATAGTCATTGGGACATTCTGGCAGCTCAATCAACGTATTGCGCAGAGCTGCTGACCAATGGCGACTGATGGTCTTAAAATACTCATCGTCTTCTTCGATACGGCGGCCTTTTGGTAGCGTGAGACTGTCGTTTTCATAAATGACAAAATCAATGGGCATACCAACGGATAAGTTGGAGTGTATGGTTGAGTCAAAGGACAACATCAAGGCTTGGGCAGCATGATTGACATTGGTGTCGTATCTGACTGAGCGATCAAGTATTGGTTTGCCGTATTTGCTTTCACCCAGCTGAAAAAATGGCGTGTCCCTTGTGGCTCTAATACAATTGCCCTCAGGGTAGATCATGTATAGCTCGGGTGGCTGTCCTTTGATTTGACCGCCCAATAAAAATGAGCTGGTAAAGGTGCCGCTATTGGTATCATTAGCGACCCTTTGCGCGTTTGCCATGACGTTACGCATGCATTCGCCCACCATTTGTGCGCCGTCAAACAATGAGGACACGGTATTTAGACTAAGCTCGGAGCGTAAGTTGATATCGCTTTGTAATTTATTAAAAACAGCTTGTGACGTGGCTAGGCTGCCAGCAGTTTGTAGCACCATAAAGCGCTCACCCTCAACGCCGTACTGGTACAGTTTTCTAAAGGTTGAGATATGGTCAACCCCTGCATTGGTACGAGTATCACTGGCAAAAACCATCCCTTCTTTGAGACGAATAGCGGCACAATAAGTCATAACAGATCCTTGATGAACCCACGCTTGAAAAGTACCTTATGATAGTCTCGAAACCAGCACTTGACTGTAAAGATTTTCGTAGCCACCGCCCATCCGCACGCCGCGTACGGGCGCTGCATCTAGATAATCTCGACCAATGGCGACATATACATGAGAGCTTGGCTGAAACAGCTGGTTTGAGATATCAAACGTGTACCAGTAGCCATCTAGCCAGGCTTCTGCCCACGCATGACTTGCCATGTGGTTTGCTGTATCGTCATATAAGTAGCCAGACACGTAGCGCGCTGGAATCTGCCGATCACGTAGGCAGCCTAAAAAGACATGGGTGTGGTCTTGGCACACGCCAGCCCCAAGCTCAAAAGCTTCGGCCGCCGTTGTGCCGACATGGGTGGTGTTTTTGACATAGGGTATTTTTGCAAGTAGCTCAGCTGCCAGCGCCTTTATACTGTCATGAGTAGGCGTTGTCAGATAAGGCTCTGCAAATGTACGCATGGCCTCTGAGCACGCAGTCAATGGGCTTTGTACGGTAAACAGCAAATAAGGGACATTGTCCATATCCTCTAGACGCTCTGTGTTTGTGTTGATTTCGACAATACCTGAAGCCTGCATTTGCAGGTTGTTATGCGCCTCATTACGACTTAGCGTGAGCCAATCGTTACCAAAGCCATCTTTTTGACTGGTGGCCACTTTGGGCAACATGACATCCCACTGATGAATGATCTGATGTGGTAGCTGCATGGGCGTCATGCGGATATATTGCACACTTCGGTGCGCCAGCTCATCGTAATAATAGTTAGTTTGGTGACTAATTTGAAGTTTCATAGCATCTTCCTATTCCTACTGTTCTGATTGTTTAGCACTCAGTGTTTTAATCCTTAAATGCTGCTGCGCTAGACCCCTTGTTGCAATATCGTGCTGCACTCTTTGCTCAATAACTGAAAATCGCTGAGTTGTTGAGATTTAATCATCTGATTGGTCAGGCGAATCAGCTCACGCCAACGCGTGTTCTCTGGCAGCTTGTTGATCCAGTGTTTAAACTCAAGACTAATGGCGACGGTGTCCTCATTTAGGAATACGGCACGCTCTAGTTGTTCAAAGTGTCGTCCCAGTTGCCAAAAGCAAGTCACGATAGGGTGCTCTTGTGCCATCGCAGCATTACAAGCATGTAGCTGCAACGTCGCGGCCCGATACGTACCCGCGCTAGACAGCCGTTTGATTAGGTTATATAACTCAGCGGTGTCTTTACCGATGACGCCCTTGGCTTCTTGTACATTGGTTTCAATGGACTGAACAATATTGGGTATTTTTTCTTGCTCCAAGTCACGTAGCATCTGAGCTTTCATGGTTTTTAGCGGCTGGTTTGGATCCACGTTAAAACCTAAATGATTAATCAGGTGATGCAACTGTGCTTTTTTGATATTGCCCTTTACCAGCTGTTTGATGATGTTGTCATAATAGTACAGTCGCTCGCTGTAGCGACCGAGCCAAACCAAATAATTGGCGGTCGATAACAGTAGGATCATGGGTGCGTTGTCAGGATTTTCATAGCCCGCTTCTAGTGGCTGCACGGGATCATGATAATGCGAGTGGTTGGCGGTGATTGCCTCTGACGATTGCTTATCAATTTGGTTGTCTTGCTTTTTGGCCACTGACGGTTTGGTTGATGCCGCCAAATCACTGTCATCGATGACCCACGTGTCTTTGATGCCGCCACCTTGTGAGGAATTGACGACCAATGAACCCTCAACCATGGCCACTCGTGTTAGACCACCGGGGACAATATCCACTGAGCCATCGCCATGACTCAATATAAATGGCCGCAAGTCGATATGGCGCGGGGCAATACCGTCACTGACTGCTGTGGGGTTGGTGGAGAGTGATATGGTAGGCTGAGCGATAAAACCTGCTGGATTGGCCAAAAGGCGTTTGCGATAGTCACTGATTTCTTGCTTAGTAGAGGTAGGTCCGATGAGCATGCCATAGCCACCAGAGCCTTGCGTTTCTTTTACGACCAATTTATCTAGGTTGTCCAGTACATATTGAAGCTCATCAGGCTTACGGCACTGATAGGTTTCGATGTTGGGCAATAGGGGTTTTTCACCCAAATAAAACTCAATCATGTCCGGCACGAAAGGATACAAGCTCTTGTCATCCGCCACCCCAGTCCCTGGCGCATTAACAATGACGACATTGCCAGCACGGTAGGCGCTCATGAGCCCTGAGACGCCCAAGATGGAATCGGAGCGAAATGCCAACGGGTCAATATAAGGGTCGTCAATACGGCGATAAATGATATCGACCTGTACTTTGCCACGGATACCTTGCATATAGACCTTGCTGTCTTCGACGATCAAGTCGTAGCCATGTACCAATGGGACATTCATCTCATGTGCCAAAAAAGCATGCTCATAGTAGGCGCTGTTAAAACGTCCTGGCGTTAAGATAGCAATCTGCGGATCATATTTGCTGGTTGAGCTGGCAAGACAGGATTTGAGGCGTTTTGGATAATCACTGACACCCAATATAGACGTATGGGAAAACTGATCAGACAAAAGAATCTCTGATATGTTTCGGCTTTCAAGCATGTAGGAGACCCCAGATGGGGTGCGTAGGTTGTCCTCTAATACACAAAACCGACCAGACTCATCTCGTATAAGATCAATACCACTGATGTGTGAGTAGATAGGCTTATCAAGCTCAATACCCATCATCCATGGCTCATAGCAGCCGCTGGCATAAACGTAGCTGGCAGGGACAATGCCTGCTTTCATAATGGCTTGGTCGTGGTAAATATCATGTAAAAAGGCATTGAGGGCCGTGATGCGCTGTCTACAACCAGCTTCTATCTGCCGCCACTCACTGGCCGCGATAATACGGGGGATAATATCAAACGGGATCATCCGCTCAATGTTCTTGGCATCGCTGTAGACCGTAAAAGTAACGCCTTTTCGATAGAATATATCAGCGGCTTGCTCATTGAGATGATTTAGTGCGTCGATACTGGTATGGTCGAGCCAGTCGCCGACAGATCTAGCAGCCGGTCGGTAACTCCCTTTACCGTTTTGTAGTTCATCAAAGCTTTGCGGTTTTTTTGGGGATGTAGTTGTTTGTTGTTGGCTCTGGCCTGTATGTTGACTCTGGCGCTGAGATGACTTTTGATTCATAAATACCTCACGTATCCTTGTTAAAGTTACACTTTATGACAAATACACTGTCTATGCTCAGCAGGCGAGCACTGGTATTACGATCAACAGGTAGTCCATGTCTTATATAAACTATACAACACAACGTATACTAAACAATATATAAGAAGCGTTAAATAATAGGTATTGAACAATTTTAGCCCAAATTCAATATAATCTGTCTATGAGTAGAGGCCACGTAAATGAAAGCTACTGAAAATAATAACCACTCAATCATTGAGATATATGAGAGCATGGATGGGAATGCGCAGGTAGATGTACGTTTTGAGCAAGAGACGGTTTGGCTGTCGCAAGCACAAATGACCGAGCTATTTGGGCGCGACCAGTCAGTGATTTCACGGCATATTGCCAATGCTATGAATGATGAAGAAGTGTCCGAAAAAAGCAATATGCAAAAAATGCATATTGCAAATTCTGATCGACCCGTGACCTTTTATGATTTAGATGTGGTCATTTCGGTGGGTTATCGCATCAAATCGCCTCAAGGTGTGCAGTTTAGACGCTGGGCAACGCAGCGCTTACGTGAATATCTGGTACAAGGATATACGCTTGACCAGCAACGCTTTGATAAGAATTCTGCTGAGTTGCAGCAGGCGTTAAATTTGATCAAAAAAACGGCGCAAAGCCCCAAGCTCAATACCGATGAAGGACGCGGGTTGATTGAGATCATCAGCCGCTATACACAGACATTTCTATGGCTACAACGCTATGATGAAGGGTTATTAGACGATCCAACAGGGCAGGATGGCGGTGTTTTACCCAGTCCGACTGAGGCGATGGCAGCGCTTAATAATTTAAAATCGCAGCTGATAGATAGGGGTGAGGCAACTGAGCTATTTGCCAAGCCTCGTGGTGATGGTTTGGACAGTGTGCTTGGTAATTTAGAGCAAACGGTGTTTGGTGAACCTGCCTATCCGACAGTTGAGAGTAAAGCGGCGCATTTATTGTATTTCATAGTAAAAAATCATCCTTTCACCGATGGCAATAAACGCAGTGGGGCTTTTTTGTTCGTAGATTTTTTACACCGTAATAAGCGACTGCTCAATGACCAAGGTGAGATGGTCATCAATAACACCGGCCTTGCAGCCTTAACGTTACTGGTCGCTGAGTCTGATCCCAACCAAAAAGAAACCTTGATTAAGTTGATTATGAATATGCTGTCATTAGAGGGCTAGTTTGCTATGCCTAGTATCGCCGGCTCCAGCTTGACGGATACAATTATGCAGCAGATCGATATGATAGATATGGTGTAATTGAGTGATAGATTAGAGGGTTATAAGGCAGGTACTATGTTTGGCATAATTAAAGAATGGCGTGAGCAGCGTATATTGGATAACAGCGAATTTACGGAGGCAGACTGGAGGCGTGCGGCTGAGCGTATTGTGATACTAGATAGGTTAAGCGAAGATGAACTAGGCCGCCTATTTGAGCTGGCGACATTATTTTTGGACGATAAATCAATAACAGGCGCGCAGGGGTTTGAGATTACCGATGCAGTCAGGCAATCTATCGCCTTGCAAGCGTGTCTGCCTATTTTGAATCTAAGCCTTGAGTGGTACGCTGGCTGGTCGTCAGTTATTATCTATCATGGCTCATACAAAAGCGATAGCACCACTGTAGACGAGTTCGGTATCGTTCATGAGGGCAGCCAACATCGTAGCGGCGAGGCATGGCAACGCGGTCCTGTGGTTCTCTCATGGAAGGATGCGAAACACTCAGGTGAGCGCGATGGTCACAATGTCGTCATTCACGAGTTTGTGCATAAACTCGATATGATGAATGGCCGCGCCAATGGCTTTCCGCCGCTGCAACCCGACATGGATCCTGAGCGCTGGACAAAAATTATGACGCGAGATTTTGAGGACTTTCAAAAACACCGCAAATCAGGACTGGATCGTTATGGTGCGACCAATCCCGCTGAGTTTTTTGCGGTCTTAAGCGAAGTATTTTTTGAGACACCGCAAAAGCTGGTAGATGCTTATCCTGATATTTATGACATCATGGTGAAGTTTTTCCGGCAGTCGCCACTTAAGCCAAAGACTTAAATATTAAAATATTTTATATATTAAATAATGAATATATTTGAATAAGTCCAACCAAAAGGGCAGTGCATCATAAACCATGCACTGGCCAATTTATGCGGTAAATCATACATTTATAGTCATCATTAGACGGTCCATTGGTCATTAATAATCGCTACCAGATAACGCTTGCCTTGATACTCATCAAACACCAAACGCAGCACGCGCCAGTCGATACCATCGTACTTCTCACTACCACTATAATAAAACTCAACAAAATCCGAATTCGGATATATCTTTCTTAAGTTATTGATGCTATTGCTGCTTTTTTGAAAATTATTGATGCTAATGGTGGCGTCATTAAACTGCTTGGCATTCACCCAAGTATCTAAATATTCGGGCAGTGGTATCACTAGTGGATTGCCTGTACCGTCACGCTCACCCCAAGTGAAGCGGATGTTGGACTGTTCTAGGTATCGTGCGTACTGCTCACGGCTAAAGACTTTGTCCGTTTTAGGACGAACATAAGCATACATTGAAAAACGAACACCACGAGTGGGATGAATATCATTTGTAATTCTAGCAAAATCCTTATTAGCGAGGGCACGCTGAATGCGTAACGCTTGTTGCCTAAGCGTTTGCTGACTCGTGTCAGAGAAAACGGGCGTTGATGAGCGGTCATTTGACTGTACAGGAATGGCTTTGCTGGTTTCAGCAGACGACTGGCAGCCAGTTGCTGTCATTAAAAACGTTAAGAGGCCAACAATCGCTAATTGAGAAGGATGGGCGTTAAAAGTAAATAGCGTGCTCATACAGTGTCCTTATCACGGTTGTTAGAGAAATAAACGAAGCTATAAACGGCCATGAGATATTTCACAAAATCATTAGATAATGGGATGTTTTTAGCTATTAAACCTGAATGATACGATAATACAGCAGAGTCATTATATGGGTATGATGTAATAGATATAACATTTACACTGTCAAAGCTCGTAGAGAACGCCATGCCAACATACAAAATACTAACGCTGCTAACCATAGGACTGATAGCGATAAAATCTTCTATAGCGCATGCAATAGAGCCATTGCAAACGAATGCTGCGATGAAAATTGCAACCGTTACTAAGATGTATGAGCAAGATATCAGCACTGAAGGGATGGATAATCCAGTAGTGTTGCAGCAATATGCCAATCAAGATCTACAGTCAGCTATGCAGCTTGAACAAGATTATTTTGATGAAAATCAATTGTCCTGCAATATTGATTACGATGTGCTGTGGGACTCTCAAGATCCTGATTATACGCAAGACAAAAAGTTTTCGATGACCAATCAAGGGCTCGTGCAAGTTAGCTTGGCGCAAGGCAGTAATATTTATTATGATTTATCATGTGATGGCGACGGTTGCCAAGTGGCTGATGTGATCTTAGATGAGAACGGCAAATCGCTGCGTCAACATTTTCTAGAAAGCTGTCGTTAGAAAATGTCAGCTGGTGCTAATGGTATAAAACATTGATAACAAGCACGGTATAAATGGTTATGCTGCAAACCCTAAAACCGTTGGTTTGTTTTCGCATAATGTATATTATGTTAAATAGACTCTATTTGGTGACTTTTCTTTACCGAGCATTCGTGACATTAGCCACTTTTATTCTTTCAACTAAAAAATCTACCGCCGCCTTTACTTTGGGTACTGAGTAGCGCTGTTTTTGATATAACAAATATATGGCCATGTCAGCGTACTGCGTGATGGCTAACTTGTGCTCAAACTTAATCTCTTGTAAGGCGCCTGATTCAAGATATTCAGCCAATGCCCACCGAGTTGACATTAAAATACCTTCACCAGCGCTCGCTTTTTTTGCCAGCCACGACCCATTATTTGATATCGCTACTGCGGGTCCTGAGACATCATGCCATTGGCCATCCATATGACATAACCAAGGCGTTGGTCCTGTCGGTGTCTTAAAATACAGCCCATTATGATCCCTTAGTTTTAGTGCGTTACTTGGCACGCCATGGGTTTTCAAGTAGCGCGGTGACGCGACAGGAATAAAACTATTGTCCATCAGCCGTATCGCAAATACTCGCTCATTTGGCGCGTAGCCACCACAAATAGCGATATCAACATCATCGCGCCCAAGTGTTGACAGCTCGTCACTTAAACTGACATCCAGCACTATTTTTGGATACAATGCGCCAAATTCGTCTAATAAAGGCAGCAGTATCTTTTCCCCAAAACCCACCATCGAGCTGATGCGTAGACGTCCCATTGGCGTTGTTTGGTAGCTACGCACCGTTTCTTTGCTTTGCTCTAGCTGATTTAATACGTGCTGCATATCGTTATAGTAAACCTGCCCTACTTCCGTCAGCTTAACGATACGAGTCGAACGCGTTAATAGTGTCGCGCCCAAGCTTTTTTCTAAGTCAGACACCCGTCTAGATAGTGAAGATGGTGGCACACCATACACCTTCGCCGCTTTGGTAAAGCTACCTGTTTCGACAACCTTACTAAAATATCGTATTGCACGCAGTTGATCCAATTCCTGTCTCCATTCAATAATATTCGATGACTAACATATCAGTATCAATCGTTAAGCATTTTGGCTTTATTATTGTCTTAAAAGCAAGAGTGATTCACAATTTGTGCTATATATAACGGTACTAAAAACAGTAATAATATAGTCAGATTTAACGTTCATCCTAAAAAAACCATCCATCAATAATAGAAAAATAATTTATGATTACTTTGCACGGTTTCCCCGCAAGCAACTACTACAATATAGTGAAACACGCTCTGTTGTACAAAGCGTTGCCATTTCAAGAAAATCTTATTTACGCTGGTAGCGATGCGCTGCTGTCCATCAACCCAGTCGGTAAAGTGCCTGCTATCACAACGGATGAAGGTATGACGCTCTCAGAGTCGAGCGTCATTTGCGACTTTATAGAAGAGACCTACCCCGCAATACCGCTATATCCTAAATCTGCTACAGAGCGTGCGATTGTGCGGCAAATCATGAAGATAGCAGAGCTGTATTTTGAATTGCCAAGCCGCCGCCTCATTCCTTATGTGTTTTCAGGCACCCACGCCCCTGACGCCGTCAAAGAAGAAGTGCGTCAAGTACTCACACGCGGTATCCCTGCTCTCAATCGCTTATGCCAGTTTTCGCTATGGATTGCCGGTAAAGAGCTCACGATGGCTGACATTTATGTACATTATGTCAACGTTGTGGTCAAAGCCTGTGCTTCAACCCAGCTTGACTGGGATATATTGGCAGAGATACCGGGTATGAAAGAATGGAATGACACCATGAGCCAATCTGACATTGCTCAAAAAATAGAAGCAGACCGCTTGGCAAATATGCCTGAATTTATGACACACGTGAAAGCCCAGATACAAGCGGCGCAGTCTAAATAAGACTATTTAAAATAAAATAAATATTAATAATGCAGGAGCAAAATTATGTTCGATAAAAATAAGCAACTGGTTTCAACCATCAGTGATGACAATAAACTGACTCTGTCTTTAAAAGATATCGAGATGCCGCAGCCTGGTGCTGACGAAGTGGTTGTGCGCATCGAAGCGGCACCATTGAACCCCTCTGACTTTGGGGTAATGTTTAGCGCTGCTGACATGTCAACTGCCGTACAATCGGGCACCGATGACAGCCCTGTCATTACCGCTGATGTACCCGCGAAATTCATGCCAGCCCTAAAAACACGGGTGAATAAAGACACGCCTGTGGGCAACGAAGGCGCAGGTACGGTTGTCGCAGCAGGTTCTTCGCCAGCAGCGCAAGCTTTGATGGGTAAAGTGGTGGCTGTGATTGGCGGCGGTACGTATCGTAAGTATCACTGTGTCCATGTCAAAAGCTGCCTAGAAATGACAGAAAGCACCACGGCTATGGAGGCGGCCTCGTCTTTTGTGAATCCCCTCACCTCACTGGCAATGGTCGAAACCATGCGCGCTGAAGGACATAAAGCCATCATTCATGCGGCAGCCGCGTCTAGCCTTGGGCAAATGCTCAATCGCATTTGTATGGCAGATGGGATTGATCTGATCAACATCGTGCGTAAAGAAGAGCAAGAAAAGCTTTTGCGTGATATGGGCGCAAAATATGTAGTCAACTCAAACAGTGATACCTTTACCAAGGTCTTAACCGCAGCGATTGTCGAGACAGGTGCTACCATCTCGTTTGATCCCGTTGGTGGCGGAAAATTAACCAGTGACATCCTAAACTGCATGGAAGCGGCCATCACCCGTGACGTGGAAGAATACAACGTTTATGGCTCAAACACATTCAAACAAGCGTATATTTATGGCGCATTAGACCGTGGCCCTATTACGATCAATCGCAACTTCGGTTTTGCTTGGGGCGTCAATGGCTTCTTATTGTTCAATGCTCTTGGCAAACTGGGTAATGAGACGGTGACGTCAATGCGTAAGCGGGTTGCAGAAGAAATCACCACCACCTTTGCAAGCAGCTATACGCATGAAGTCACGCTGGAGGAAGCGCTACAATTAGAGTCCATCAAAGCTTATGGCAAGCAAGCGACTGGTGAGAAATACTTGATCAAGCCTCAGGGCTAATAATGAGTTAAAAAGCTATATTTAAATATAAAAAGCAGACATCTAAGATGTCTGCTTTTTTATTTGCTTACTGGTAATAGAAGATAGCGTGTCATTAGTAAATTAACCTAACAAAAACGACTAACGTTATTTACCATGACATCCATTATGAACACAAGAAGCAGTCTTTGAGAATTTATTTACGATCGTCAGCCTTACTTACATATGGTTGACTCTAATCATCTTTTATTTGTGTACAGCGTCTTTTCTCTAAAAACACAGTGCAAATTTATTATGCCACGACAGGCGCAATAAAAAGAACACATATAAAAGCCAGCAAATATATAATATCCATATTTAAAGTATGGGTACTGAAAATATGGATATCGAAAGCGGCACCGCTAACCAAGTAGAAATCATCTATGAGGATGAATTTTTGGTAGCGATTAATAAAGAGGCTGGTCTCTTGGTGCATCGTAGTTGGCTGGACAAAGGCGAGACGCGCTTTGCCATGCAACTCACCCGTGATGCGGTAGGTTGCCATGTATTTCCGGTACATCGGTTAGACAAACCTACATCAGGCGTATTGTTGTTTGCTAAGAGCTCCGCTGTGGCGCGCAGCCTTACCGAGGCTTTTACTGAACACAAGGTAACCAAGCAGTATTTAGCTGTGGTGCGCGGCTTTATGCCAGAGCAAGGTACCGTTGATTATGCGTTGAGTTTTAAGCCCGATGCCATTGCTGATAAATTCGCCAATTTGGACAAACCCGCTCAAGAGGCAGTGACCCATTGGCGACGTTTGGCACAGATTGAGCTGCCATTTGCAGTGTCAAAAAAGCATGATACTACCCGCTATAGTCTAATGCGCTTAACCCCCGAGACCGGGCGCAAGCATCAGCTGCGTCGGCACATGAGACATTTATTCCATCACATCGTGGGTGATACCAGCCACGGCGATGGACGGCACAATCGATTTTTTCGTACGCAATATGACTGCGCGCGTATGCTGCTACATGCTCAGACTTTAGCGCTCAGCCATCCAGTCACTGGTGAGCCGTTGTTGCTAACAGCGGAATTAGACGATCAATGGATACGCATTATGGAAGAGTTTTCTTGGGTAGAGAGCACTAAAAAATAAGCCGTGTAAAATTTAGGGTTTATCTTAGAAACTCCCTTCAAAGGAGTTGAAGGTTTGGCGTTACAATCAGAGCTTCACGCCCCTAGGAGGACTTGAAGCTTTGATTGTAGGCTACTGGTAACAACGTTTTGACACGCTGAAATAGTCACGATGTACTTTATGGTGTACTTACCACACACATGTTTTACGCGTGAGCGGTGCGCTATATAGAAATCTAACTTTAAAATAAATACTCTAATAAAAAGGAGTTACGAAAATTACTGTTGAATATCCCAAACAGAAATACAAAGGTTGAAAATAACCACATAATTGAAAAGTAGAGTTTGTTTTGGTCTGGAGTCCAACCCCGAGAGCCAAGCCTCTCTGCCATACTAGAATTAGAGAATATAAGCCACCTAAAGAACAAGCAAAGAAGAATATAAAGCGTAATCCATATAAGCATTCTATCTACCTAGTTTTTTGTGTAAAATTTACATACAGAAGGAACTGAGCTGACAGAAGTAACCATTGCCACATTTGGCGAACACTTTTTCTTTATTTTCTAATACCTCTACTCTTACTGAGTTATTCTAGGCGGCTATATCAAAATTAGACCCTAAAGTAATGCCTTCCAAATTTGCACAGAACCCTACTATCACCCTGATTCATAAATTATATGCACGTACGCGAGCATAAATATTATAAAATATACCTTCAATCTATTGCCCTATAAAGCATGCAGACGATAAGAACCCAAATTATCTGAATATAAAAGCCGTTAAAATCCTGTTTAATCCAAGATATAGCCTATTGAACACGCAATCTACTTCCTATTCATTCATTGTGGTACAATTATCCCCAAGGTTCACTTGGGGATAATATTTCTTATAAAACCTACGATTAAAAGCTTTCAATCAAATAATCTATAATTTAGGTGTCCACCTTGGTGTCCAAAAAATTCTATGTATTTTTTAAAAGACACTTTTTAATAAGTAATAAGATCTGTGCAAAGCATCTTCTCAATTTACGCATAATTAGCAAAGAGACAATAATCTTCGCTCTCCTTATTTATCACCATTTATGATGGTTACGGGTACATATCATGGCTGTCGATACTGCATATGACATTAGTAAGCTTGAATGCCGAGATAAAGACTATTCGGTCAGTGTTTCAGGCGTGTCTGGATTAAGCATTCGTATCTCTCCAAATGGCAAAAAAGAATACTACCTACGGTATGCGCATCCGCATATTGGCGGCAAACGACCGCGAATGATGCTTGGTAAGGTGGATGACATCAGTTTGTCTGAGGTTAAGTATCAAGCAGAGACCATACTTGCTACGGTTGCTAAAGGATCTGACCCCAAAGCGATTCAGCAAAAAGAGCAAGTGAATAAATATGCGCACCTAAAAAACGCCACGTTTTCTGAAATTGCACAAGCGTGGCGGGATCATAAGACCGCAGGTCATCACAGAAAATCTAAAAAATCTGCGTTTAGTGAGTCGACCCTCAAATTTTGGGATTTGTGTCTAGGATACATGTGCCAAGAGATTGGCGACCTGAGAATGAACGATATCACCAGCGAGATGATATTAAGCGTCTGCGAGGCAATTCAAAACAATAAAAACCAAGCAGCCTTTGTTGGCGCCAGTACTCGGCTATATACCGAGAAAGTATTCTCATTTGCTGTCGCGCGAGGATTGTGTGATAGAAATGTGGCGATTGATACGCGCGGTGAGCTGGCACCTGCCAATTCCGGCAATCACTTGCCAGCCATTACCAAGCCAGATCAATTCGCGACTCTGTTAAAGGACATGTCTGACTTCAAAGGCGCAAGCAAGATGACACTAGAGGCCATGAATTTACTGCCTTATGTGTTTGTTCGTAGTATCGATTTGCGCTCGATGCGCTGGCAAGATATTGATTGGGACAGCAGCCTATGGGCGTTCTCCCCTACCAAAGGCGAAGGTCGTGATGATATGGTTTCGCACTTAGTGGTGCCTTTAGCCACGCAAGTGATTGAGCGCTTACGACACCTTCAATCCATCAGCGGTCATCAGGAATACGTCTTTGCATCGGCGCGCGCCTCAAACAATGCTTATATTAGCAAAGCGGCGCTGGTGCAGGTGTTTCATCGGCTTGGCTACAAAGATGTGCAGTGCGCGCATGGCTTTCGGGCTTCTGCCAAAACCTTATTGATGGAGCAGCCAGAGCTGCGTTATTCAGACATCGTCACCGAGCTGCAGCTGGGTCATAGAATCAAAGACACACATGGCGGCGCTTACAATAGACTCGATGAGATCGATAGTCGGGTAAAAATGATGCAAGCGTGGGCAGACTATATAGATAGTCTTCGAGGCTCTGCTAAAGAGGTCTAGTGCATTTTATGTAATGACAGCCTCAAAGTGTGACCTGCCAGCTGGCTATCGTAGGTTCTGATAAGCCATTCGACTTAGGATAATTGATTAGCGTACTAATCATTGGTTTCACGATATAACGTGGTCTGCGACTCTTCTCTAAAGTCCTCGTACGTGATGGCGGGCTGAGTCTCTGATTGATCTAAGCTATCTAAGTTATCTAGGCCATTGTCGATGGCTGCTGGTGTTGCAGCCGTACTATTATTGACCGCTCCTTGAGGGTCATCATTCGTTAAGCTGTTGTGTTGTGGCTCAACGGTTGGGAGACTATCAGGGCTGGTATCAGCAAGCAGCGGCTTATCTACCGTAGTTGGGGCAGCGGTACTAACCACGGCTACAGGATCAGTTGCTACCTCATTATTCGTACTTGTCTCAGCTGCATGGAGCGCGTCGCTCTGCGCTGAAGGTGACAGCACCCCTGTAAAAATCAGTATCGCGACGACAATACCAATCAGTAATGAACCAACTACCATACCCATAATCAGCGATTTTTTGTGACTCGCCAGCTTATCATTGTCATGTGCTGGCGCTACTTCTTTAATAGTGGGTTGTATTGGCACATCTTGAGTGTCTAAGTGAGTGTCATCATCAAGTTTATGAGCGGTTTCGTCAGTATCAGAACACATAGGCGAAGCTGGTTCTGTGGCTTGATTGGTGTGATTGAGATCATCATCAAAATTGATATTAAATAGATCGTCATCTAAATCGCTGTTGTCTAAAGAGCTGTCGGTATATTTTGTCTCTTTTTTTATTAGCGGTTCTGATTTAAACGTGTCTTGATCTGGAGACTCATCTGAAAAATCAAAGGTCACGTCTGTTGTTGTAGTGGTTGTACCTGTGGCGTCAAACTGCCCTTTTCTATCATTATCTTGATTGGCAAATGGTTCAGGATTATTTGTACTGAAAGGCGCATCGGCAAAAAAATTGTCAGTGTCGCTATTGTCTTTTTCACCGTCCTCATCACTGTGAACCCGACTGATAAAGCGTTCATAGATATTATTTTTGGTTCGATTACGATAACGCGATTTTTTACTGGCAATTTCCGCCAGTTTTTCCTCAAAATCCGTTGCAATATCTTTTTCTTTGTCGCTCATAGAAGGTTACCAAACCAGTTGATTTTGCTGGTATTAGATGACGGCTAAAATAGAGTTATTATATTTTTTGCTAAAATGTAACAATATCGATGGCAAACAATATAGTTGCTCGCCTCACTATCTTCAAGCACAATTTATTTGATCGATCTCATATCTGTAAATTATATCTAAAAACATACGATCGTTACCCTAAAAAATAGAGACAGTAGATAGCTAACAGGTTTAAGAATATGGACTTAAAACAACTTAATGCATTTATTGCCATCGCAAATTTGCGCAGTTTTAGCGCGGCAGCAGCCCAAACGGGACTGTCACAACCGAGCTTGAGTCGTTTGCTCAAACAGCTCGAGACAGATATGGGTGTGGAATTGATTGACCGTTACCACAGACCATTGCATCTGACCGAGGCTGGGGCATTCTTTTACGATAAAATCAGCGCCATCTTGACAGAGATTGACACTGTCACCAGCATGACCCAGCGGTTATCCGCACCAAGTCCTATCTTAAACATCGGCTTTGTCCCCTCTGTGCTTTATGGTTTGCTGCCTGAAGTCATTGCCATGCTAAAGCAGTCTAGCCCTGATATTGAAGTCAATCTCAAAGATATTAGCTCCTATCAGCAAATGGACGCGCTCAAATCTGGCGACATTGACATCGGTTTTGGGCGCTTCGCTCACCAAGATCCATGGATTCAGCAAATACTACTGCGCCATGAGCGTTATGTGGTGGCCCTGCCCAAAGCGCATGCGTTAGCCCACGTACGTGAACAGCGCTTGATAGACTTGGCAAATAACCGCCTGATTTTGTACCATCAAACCCACTTGCCGATATCAACCACCGTCACAAAACCGAAGTCAACCAAAGGTAATCTCTCAGCCCTCACTCCTGGTACAAAAACCAGCCGTGCCAACAACGAGCAGGCCGTGCTTAGCCAGCCGATTACCGAGCCTTTGCTGCACTTGTTTGCACAATACGGTATTTCACCCTTTATAACCACGACGGTGAGTGACTTACAAGTAGCCCTAGGCTTAGTGGCTGCGGGTGAAGGGATTACGCTTGTCCCTGCCAGCCTACAAACGGTGCGTACCGAACAAATCAGCTATCAACGTTTGGTGCATGAAAACGTTACCTCCCCTATCTATTTACATACCCTCAAAGATTTTGTTCATCCAAACATACCCGATTTGCTGACCGCGATTTATCATGTTTATGAGCAGCGCGGTATCACCTATCGACGTCAGCAGTTTACCTAATAAATAAAGAGGGTCTTGAAATACGCGGTTATTGTCCATGTACTCTTATCATAACTATAATTAGTAAAGAAAAATTAAACAATAGACGCTATATGTAACCTTTCGTTTGTCTTATTAATGAAAATAATCATTATCTCGTATCATTATAGGTGTGCTAAAGTCGCTGCTAGATGTTTCTTTTTGTTTTTTAATTCTCTCTTTCTTATTACTGTTCTAGTTGCAGGCACCCTATCACAGGACAGTGATAGGGTGTCGCTTGCTATAATTTGAGGTATTTATGACTGCACAACGAACACACAACCTTGATAGCGCTGCCAGCCAGGAAGGCTTTAGTTGGCGCATCTTTGGTCCCGGTATTTTGATGGCGACGGCAGCTATTGGTGGCTCGCATTTGATTTCATCCACACAGGCTGGTGCCATATATGGGTGGCAGTTGGCTATTATGATTGTTTTAGCCAACGTTTTTAAGTATCCATTTTTTCGATTTGCCACCGACTATGTTTACGATACAGGCGAAAGCTTAATCGCTGGTTACGCCAAACGCTCCAAGGTATATCTTTGGATATATTTTATTCTATCCATACTTTCAGCCGTGATCAGTACGGGCGCGGTATCGCTGATCGCTGCGGTGATATTGGGCTTTATGCTGCCAGCTTCCTTGGGTCTATCAACGATGGCTTTGTCTGTCATCATCGTTGCCGTGTCGTGGTTCTTTTTGATTGCTGGACATTACAAGCTGCTTGATGGCGTGACCAAATGGATTATGATTGCTCTGACGACAGCGACGGTTGCCGCCGTTATTATTGCTGCGGGCAAGCCGACGGTGATGGCTGCTGATTTTGTCGTTGTTTCACCTTGGAACCTAGCGACCTTAGGGTTTATCGTGGCTCTGATGGGCTGGATGCCAGCGCCGCTTGAATTTGCTGCGATTACGTCTATGTGGACGTCAGCCAAAGTCAAAGCCGATCACACCACGCACCGCCAAGGTTTGCTTGATTTTAATGTGGGTTACACTGTCTCAGCGATTTTGGCGTTGTTTTTCTTATCTTTAGGCGTGTTTGTCCAATATGGTTCAGGGCAAGAAATTGAGCTGGTTGGCGGCGCTTATATCAACCAGTTGATCAACATGTATACGGCGACCATCGGTGAATGGTCCAAACTGCTGGTCGCCTTCGTCGCCTTTATGTGTATGTTTGGCACCACGATCACCTGTGCTGATGGTTATGGCCGTGCCAACGCTGAGTGCTGGCGTTTGCTCAAAGGCGAGAAGGAGATAAACAAAAAACAAATTGCCTTTTGGACGACTTACGCCATCGGTGGCGGTTTGGTGATTATCACTTTCTTTACTGGCCAATTAGGCGCTATGCTCAAGTTTGCGATGATATCAGCGTTTGTTTCGGCCCCTATCTTTGGTTGGTTAAACTATTCATTGGTCACCAAACATAAAAAGCTGTCCTTTGGTATGAATGTGTTGTCGATTGCCGGTTTGATTTTCTTGGCAGGTTTTGCGCTCCTGTTTTTGGCCAATCTTGCCGGTTTATTTGGCTAAGACAAGCAATCTAGATATTCGACCTTAGACAAAAAGCCCTTTTAGCCTCGCTACAAGGGCTTTTTTTTGCCTGAAAACTTTTAACGTTCAATCAATGTGCTTTCCTATTTGTAACTAAATGTAAAAATTTGGTAGTAAAAAATTCTGACGTTTTAGTAATACGAATAGTGACTTATATGAATTACTGTATTTTGGATAATGCTATTTGATAAATAAATAGTATTATTTTAATTAAAATTACTATTAAAAAAATTTAATCAATACTAAGAAAACATCGCTTTGCTGTCATCGATAATTGGGTATAATCAAACCCAATAACGAGAATAATCACCCCTCCATGTAAGGATTAAGACATGACATTACCTTCCGCAGGCGCCCGCTTTCGCAGTGCCCTGACCCAAAAAAACGACAACAACCAACCCCTACAGATCGCTGGTGCTATTAATGCTTATACTGCGATGATGGCGACCCAAGTTGGTCATAAGGCGTTGTACCTCTCGGGTGCTGGCGTGGCAAATGCGTCATTTGGCCTGCCTGATCTTGGTATGACCAGCCTTGATAACGTCCTAGAAGATGCCCGCCGAATCACCGATGCCGTCGATACGCCCTTGTTGGTTGATATCGATACGGGTTTTGGCGGTGCGTTCAATATCGCTCAAACCATCAAAAAGATGGAAAAAGCGGGCGTGGCGGCGGTACATATCGAAGACCAAGTGGCGCAAAAGCGCTGTGGTCATCGCCCAAATAAAGAAATCGTCAGCATCTCAGAGATGGTGGATCGCCTAAAAGCCGCATTAGACGCCAAAACTGACCCTGATTTTGTGGTGATGGCACGTACTGATGCGCTGTCTGTCGAAGGGCTGGATGCGGCTGTTGAGCGTGCGGTGGCCTTTGCCGATGCCGGTGCTGATATGATCTTTGCCGAAGCCCTAACCGATATTGAGATGTATCGTAAGTTTACAGACGTACTCGATATCCCAGTACTCGCAAACATGACAGAGTTTGGTCAGACTGACCTATATACCACTGACCAGCTATACAGTGTGGGGGTCGATATGGTGTTGTACCCCCTATCAGCATTCCGTGCGATGAATAAAGCGGCTTTAAACGTTTATCAGCATCTGTTGAAGGATGGCACGCAACAACAAGTCGTCGATACCATGCAGACCCGTATGGAGCTGTATGATTTCTTAAATTACCATGAGTTTGAACAAACACTAGACAAGCTGTTTGCCGATAATAAATGATCATAAGCAGCGTTTTTTAAGTGACAATGTTAAGTGACACTGTTTTTTAATCCATTGTAATAACCCGTTAAAAAGCTACCAACAAAAGGAATGGAAACATGGCAGCACAAAACCAATCAGCAAAAGTATTGTCAGGCGCAGGTCTTCGCGGGCAAGTCGCGGGCAAGACCGCCCTATCTACCGTGGGTAAATCAGGATCTGGATTGACCTATCGTGGCTATGACGTATCAGAGCTGGCGGACAAATGTATTTTTGAGGAAGTGGCGTATTTGCTGCTTTATGGCAACTTACCCACGCAAAGTGAATTAGACGCTTATCAAGCCAAGCTAAAAAAACTGCGCGGCCTACCGCAAGCGCTAAAAGACGTGCTTGAGCGCATTCCTGCCAGCGCCCATCCAATGGATGTGCTGCGTACTGGCTGCTCAATGCTTGGCAACCTTGAGACTGAAACTGACTTTTCTCAGCAAAATGATCAAACTGACCGTATGCTGGCAGCGTTCCCATCCATCATTAACTACTGGTATCGCTTTAGTCACGACAATGTACGTATCGAGACTGACACTGATGATGACACCATTGGCGGGCACTTCTTGCATCTGCTCAAAGGTGAAAAACCCAATGCGCTCCATGAAAAAGTCATGAACGTCTCACTCATTTTGTATGCAGAGCACGAGTTTAACGCCTCGACCTTTACCGCGCGCGTGTGTGCCTCTACCCTATCTGACATCCATTCTTGCATTACCGGCGCGATTGGCTCACTACGAGGCCCGCTGCATGGCGGTGCCAATGAAGCAGCCATGGACATGATCGAAGGTTTCAGTTCACCTGATGAAGCCGAGTCAGAGATGATGGGTATGCTGGCGCGTAAAGATAAAATTATGGGCTTTGGTCATGCCATCTATAGCGAATCAGATCCGCGTAATGTGGTGATTAAAGGATGGGCTGAAAAACTGGCCGCTGACGTTGGTGACGAGGTGTTATACCCTGTATCAGTACGCTGTGAAGAAGTGATGTGGCGCGAGAAAAAACTGTTCTGTAATGCTGACTTTTTCCATGCGTCTGCTTATCACTTTATGGGTATCCCAACCAAGCTATTTACCCCAATCTTTGTCTGTTCACGCTTAACTGGCTGGGCGGCACACGTGTTTGAGCAACGTGCCAATAACCGTATCATTCGCCCAAGTGCCGAATATACTGGCGAAGAGTTGCGTCCTGTACCAGATATGAGTGCGCGTTAGATTTGTTACTATCGGCTAGCGATGGTGCTGGCTGATAGACGTATGACGACCCAGCTTTGCCGCCTGTATCAAGGTTTAGGCTGGATCGTCACACGCTCATCCTTTTTAGGTAACCCTACAACTGCGTCTTTCTAATTTCCCATGATATTTTTTAGCAAAGCCTACTAGTGTGAATGATGATATAGCGGGTTTTGCTAAAACATAACGCTTTTACGTCATTGTAATGTTTGACACTCGAGTATTAATTCAAATCAGCCAACAGCCAAAGGTGACTTATGGACAACGCCCTCGTACAACCCATGAATGACTCATTCAAAAAGCCACTTCCGGGAACGGATCTTTATTATTTTGACACACGCGCTGCTGTCGAGAGTATTGAAGCGGGCGCCTATGACAAGCTACCGTTCTGCTCAAAAGTACTGTGTGAAAACTTGGTTCGTCGTTGCCCGCCAGAAGACTTAACAGCTGCCCTAAAGCAGCATATCGACCGCAAGCAAGACCTTGATTTTCCTTGGTATCCGGCGCGCGTCGTTTGTCATGATATCTTGGGTCAGACGGCCTTTGTTGATTTGGCCGGCTTACGTGATGCCATCGCTGAGCAAGGCGGTGATCCCTCTAAAGTAAATCCAATTGTGCCGACCCAGCTGATCGTAGATCACTCATTGGCCGTTGAGCACGGCGGTTTTGAAGAGGATGCTTTTGAAAAAAACCGTGCCATCGAAGAGCGCCGTAACGATGACCGCTTTCATTTTATCAACTGGTGTCAGTATGCCTTTGATAACGTCAACGTCGTACCACCTGGTAACGGCATCATGCATCAGATCAACCTAGAGAAAATGTCACCTGTCGTACAGGTCGTACAGAACAAAGCCGGTGAAGAAGTTGCTTTTGCTGATACTTTGGTCGGTACGGACAGCCACACACCAATGGTCGATGCGTTAGGCGTTATTTCAATCGGTGTGGGCGGACTTGAGGCCGAAAGCGTGATGCTCGGCAACCCATCTTATATGCGCTTGCCAGACTACGTTGGCGTCAAATTAACGGGCAAATTGCAAAAAGGCATTACGGGCACGGATTTGGTGCTTGCCATGACCGAGTTTTTGCGCGATGCAGGCGTGGTCTCTACTTATATTGAATTCTTCGGTGAAGGCGCGCGCCAGCTGACAGTAGGCGACCGTGCCTCTATCTCTAATATGACGCCTGAATATGGCGCAACGGCGGCCATGTTTTATATCGATGAGCAAACCATCGACTATTTACGTCTGACGGGTCGTAGTGAAGATCAAATTAAATTGGTTGAGCAATATGCCAAGCAGACAGGCCTATGGGCTGATGGCATGGAAAACGCTGAGTACGCACGCGTACTTGAGTTTGACTTGTCATCGGTCGTGCGCAACATGGCAGGGCCTTCACGCCCGCATGCCCGTGTCTCTACCACAGATTTGGTTGCCAAAGGTATTGCGCATGGTGCTGATGAAAAACTGCCTGAACCAAAAGACGGGCTTATGCCAGATGGCGCGGTTATTATTGCTGCTATTACCAGCTGTACCAACACCTCAAACCCACGCAACATGGTTGCCGCAGGCCTCGTCGCCCGTAACGCCAATGCCAAAGGCTTATTGCGCAAGCCGTGGGTGAAGTCCTCGCTAGCCCCTGGCTCAAAAACCGTAAAAATGTACCTAGAAGAAGCAGGCCTGATGCCTGAGCTACAAGAAATCGGCTTTGATGTGGTCGGTTTTGCCTGTACCACGTGTAACGGCATGAGCGGTGCGCTTGATCCTGATATCGAAAAAGAAATCATCGATAACGATTTATTTACCACAGCGGTGCTGTCTGGCAACCGTAACTTCGATGGTCGTATCCATCCTTATGCCAAGCAAGCATTCTTAGCATCGCCACCATTGGTCATCGCTTATGCCATCGCGGGTAACATTCGTTTTGATATCGAAAAAGACGCGTTGGGTCAAGATCAGGACGGTAATGACGTGTATCTAAAAGACATCTGGTTCGATGATGATGAAGTGGATGCTATCGTTGCCGCCGCTGTCAAGCCTGAACAATTTAATGCCGTTTACATCCCAATGTTTGATGAAGCCAAAAAAGACACGGGTAAAGCCTTAAGTCCGCTATATGACTGGCGAGAAATGACCACATATATCCGTCGCCCACCGTATTGGGAAGGCAAAATGGCCAAGAAAAACGCCCTCACCGGTCTGCGTCCGTTAGCGGTATTAGGAGACAACATCACCACCGATCACTTGTCACCTTCTAATGCTATCTTAGGTGATTCCGCGGCTGGCGAGTATCTTGATACCATGGGCCTACCTGCTGAGGACTACAACTCTTATGCGACCCATCGCGGTGATCATTTGACCGCGCAGCGTGCTACTTTTGCCAACCCAAAACTACTCAATGAGATGGTACGCGACGATAATGGTGAGATCGTTCAAGGGTCATACGCCCGTGTTGAACCAGAGGGCCAAGTCATGCGTATGTGGGAAGCGATTGAGACCTACATGAACCGTGAGCAGCCACTGATTATCATCGCAGGTGATGGCTATGGTCAAGGGTCAAGCCGTGACTGGGCTGCCAAAGGCGTACGTTTAGCAGGCGTGGAAGTGGTTGTCGCTGAAGACTTTGAGCGTATCCATCGCCAAAACTTGGTTGGTATGGGCGCCCTACCACTACAATTTGAAAAAGGAACCACCCGCGATACTTTAAATATAGATGGCACAGAAATATTTGATGTTATTGGTGATGTATCGGCTGGCGGGCTCATGACCTTAGTCATCAACCGTGCTGACGGTAGCAAAACGGAAGCGCCTATTATCTGTCGCCTTGATACAGCAGATGAAGTCAAAATGTACAATGCGGGCGGTATGCTACAGCGCTTTGCCAAAGAGTTTATCGAAGGGACCTTAGATATTGCGTAATTTTTAGCATGACACGCAGATCAATATAAAAAGTGCCGATGTTGTATAGCGTAGTTATATGACATCGGTTTTTGTTTGCTTGCAACCTCTAAACTTAGCCTTTTTACTAATATCTAACATCTAAGTATCGAGGTCAGCTAAATATTGAGTTTGCCTCACCAATAGCGTAATATGTACAATATAATGTACAAGTTATGGAGTGTATCATGAGGGTCGTTAGTTTTTCAGAAGCCAGAAAGCACCTAAAATCGGTTCTAGACACCGTAAATGACGATGCCAATGCCACTATTGTCACTCGACGTGACGCTGATGATGCGGTTGTTATGTCGCTTGATTATTACAATAGCCTGATGGAAACCGTTTATCTGCTCAAATCTCCTGCCAATGCCGCGCACTTAGCGGAATCTATTGCGCAATATCAAGCTGGTAAAACCGGCACGCATGAGCTGATTGATATAACAGACGAAAGTAATAGCAGTAATGACAATGAGCGTGCAGATGGCGACATTAAGAACGCTTGAACGCAAAAATTTTCATATAGTCAAAGAGTTTGATAGTGAGTGAGCAATTAGCATGGACAGATGCGGCGTGGAAAGATTATCTGTATTGGCAGACACAAGACAAAAAAACACTCAAACGTATCAATAAACTTATCACCGACTGCAAACGCAGTCCGTTTGATGGCATTGGCAAGCCTGAACCCCTAAAAGAAAACCTATCAGGATTTTGGTCCAGACGTATTGATGACGCCAATCGGTTGGTATATACCGTCGATGATAACTATCTGACTCTCATCTCTTGTCGCTATCATTATTAACGGGATGTCTTAGTCGTTCGTACTTATTTATCGATGACACCTAATCATATTACAACTTAAAAAAGGATTTAACACAGTGACTCAAACCACTTCACCAACCCCCTCTTTTGCCCCGCAAATCTCCGTCCCTGCTACTTATATGCGTGGCGGCACCTCAAAAGGCACGTTCTTTAAATTATCCGACTTGCCTGAGCGTTGCCAAGTCGCTGGCGAGTCGCGCGATAACTTCCTCTTGCGCGTCATCGGTAGCCCTGACCCTTATGGCAAGCAGATCGATGGATTGGGCAATGGCAGCTCTAGCACGTCAAAGACGGTCATTTTGTCCACCTCTGAAAAATCAGATCATGACGTCAATTATCTGTTTGGACAGGTCAATATCGCAAAGCCGATGATTGACTGGGCGGGTAACTGTGGCAACTTGACCGCAGCAGTGGGTGCTTGCGCCATTAATATGGGTCTGGTCGATGCCGATAAAATTGCTAATAGCATTCATGAAAACGCTGATAGCGGTATCTGCGAAGTGCGTATTTGGCAAGAGAACATCGGCAAAACGATTATTGCTCATGTACCAGTCTATAAAGATGTAAATGATAAAGTACAGGTTCAAGAAACAGGCGACTTTGAGTTAGACGGTGTCACCTTCCCTGCCGCTGAGGTCAAGATTGAGTTTATTGATCCGGTCGACTCATCAAGTGATATGTTCCCAACAAACAACTTGGTCGATGACTTTGATGTTTCTGGCTGTGGTCTAAAAGCTGATCGTGTCAAAGCAACCTTTATCAGCGCGGGCATTCCGACTATCTTTATGCGCGCAGAGGATTTAGGCTTTACAGGCACCGAGTTGCAAAGCGATATTAATAGCAATGATGAGCTACTAACCAAGCTAGAAAAAATCCGTGCGCGTGGCGGGGTCGCTATGGGCTTATTTAAAGACGAAAGTGAGGCGCAAACTAGCCAGCATATCCCTAAAATCGCTTGGGTTGGCAAGTCGCAGAGCTACACCGCATCGAGTGGTAAACCAGTCGAAGCAAGCGAGATTGATTTGGTCGTGCGGGCAATGAGCATGGGGCAGTTACATCATGCCATGATGGGCACGGCAGCAGTTGCAATTGCCGCAGCAGCAACCACGCAAGGGACATTAGTCAACGAAGCCGCTGGTGGCGGCGAGCTTGACGAAGTGCGTTTTGGTCATCCATCGGGTACCTTGCTAGTAGGTGGCAAGACTGAACAAGTTGACGGTCGCTGGCAGGCCAAAAAAGTATCCATGAGCCGCTCTGCGCGCCGTATCATGGTAGGCGCGGTATTTGTGCCAGCGGATGCGTTTTAATCTCACTCATTAGCCTGTTGCCTTGGTCTCACCATATATCATTATCATGCCTCCGATAGTGACCAAGGCCAACCCCGTGATTTTATAGACATCTATCGTTTTTATGGCTAAGCCAAACAAGCCAGTTTGGCTTAATATTAAGGCAAAATACATTTGCCCAAGAAAGACCCAAAGCAATGTATTGCCAGCGCCTATTTTTGGGGCGGCAATGAACATAAACAAAATATAAAAGCTACCTAGAAATCCTGGTAACCACATCCACCACGTCGCATTTTGAACCATGGGTGGCTTAATTCCGCCACTCATTAGATAAGATAATAATAAAGAGGCAATTGCACCTCCCAAATACAAATAAAAAGTAGATTGTATTTGAGAGGCTTGTGTACTTTCTCGAAAAGCATTGACAATAGCCAGTTGTAGCGGAACAATAGCACCGCCTAATAGGCTAATTAAGACATAAGGAAGAATTTTCAAATAACTTTCTCCAAAAGTAAGGTAGATAAGACCTCTACATAATTCCAAACTTTATTTCAATATTTTAACATAGATATAGTTTAGTAAAGCACTAAAACCTATGAGCTAAGCGTTTATGCCAACCCCTCCCCAAGCTCGCCGTGTTCCCTTAGACAAAAAACCGCCGCTCAAAAAAACAGAACGGCGGGCTTTGCTATGGAATATTCTCAAAAAGCTGGCCATCTTTGCCGCGCCTTACAAAGGCTTAATTGTGGCAACCTTGATATTGACGGTGCTTGGCTCCTTTACCGCACAGGTGAATGCCTTTGTGCTGCGCTACGCGGTCGACACCTTGACCGAAATCGCCACCTTGTCCGAGCCTTGGGCAGCTGGCGTACGCATGTTAACGATCATCAGCGCGGTCCTCCTGACCAAAGAGATACTGTCGATATTCATCTCGTTTGGGCAGCGGTTTTTTGGTGAAAAGATTCGCATCAACCTCTCTCGAGACTTGTCACAAAAAATCATCGAGCGGATTCTTACATATCGTATGGCGTTTTATACCAGTAGCGAAAATGACAGTGGAAAACTGCAAACTCGTATCGATTATGGTGTCAGTAGCCTAACCACCCTAGTACAAAACTTCTTTATCGATATGTTACCGCTGTTTGCCAGTGCGATTGTCTCGCTCATCATTATGTTTTCGACCAACGTTTGGATAGGTTTGGTCGGCCTGATCATCATCCCGATTTACTTTTTTATCAGTCAAAAACAAGCAAAGCGCCTACAAGGATTTCGGCGACAGATGCGCGGTTACCGCGAAGCCAAGAGCGGTTTGGTGATCTCGCTCATTAACTCTATCAGCGTGGTGAAATCCTTTGTCCGTGAGTCGATTGAGGCTGAGAAACATTTAGCCATTCAAAAAGAGATGACCGACAATCAGCTGCGTATTCGCAGTATTGGTTTTATTTATGATGCCATAAAAACCTTTATCGAACAGATTGGTGTGGTGGTCATTATTCTGCTTACCGCTTATTTTGTGCTGCAAGGTGAAATGACCATCGGCATGATTTTATTTCACGTCATGCTGTTTCAGAACGTCGCCGCGCCGATTCGTCAGCTGCATCGCATCTATGATCAGATCAATAATGCCCTCACTTATGCCGAAGGATTTTTTGATATTTTAGAAGATGAAAGCCAAGTCGAAAATGTTGATGGTATAAAAAACCAAGATTTAAAAGGTCACATTGAGCTGAAAAACGTTGATTTTACTTATCCCAATGGCACGCAAGCGCTAAAAGACGTCAGCTTTACCATTAAACCCAATCGCATTACCGCTTTGGTCGGATTAAGCGGCGCTGGCAAGAGTACGATTATTAGCCTGCTTGTGAAGTTCTATGAGCCAGACGCTGGCAAGATCTTGCTAGATGGGCACGATTTAGCGGATTGTGACACCCATGAATTACGCCAGCACATCGGTTTGGTGCTACAAAGCAATCATATTTTTTCAGGGACCATCAGTGAAAATATCCGCTATGGCAATATGAATGCCAGCATCGAGGATATCATTGTGGCTGCCAAAAAAGCCTCCATTCATGAGCAAATTACCAAGCTGGCGGATGGATATGACAGTACGGCAAAATCTTTGTCGGGTGGTCAACAGCAGCGTATCGCACTGGCAAGAATGTTCTTAAAAGACCCGCCCATTGTGTTTTTGGATGAGCCGACTGCCAGTCTGGATGCCATCGCCAGTCAACAAGTCAAAAAAAGCTTGGATTTAATCAAAAAAGACCGTACGGTCATTATGGTCTCGCACAATATCGCGCAGATCATCGACGCTGACGATCTTGTCGTGATAGAAAACGGCCAAGTGGTAGAGACAGGTACTCACGAGGCGCTATATCAAAAAGGCGGCAAGTACTTTGAGATATTTAGTGCCATGTCTGACAGCCTAAACTTGGACAAGATCAGTCAAACCTTGCATGGTTAATGCGTGTCTAAATCGTTATAATGCGACTCTTTTAAAGCCTATTGTTAGAAGCCAATCAATTATGACTTGTGAATTTTCTATAAAAACCTTTGATGAGTTGACCTCAGTTGATCTGTACCACATTCTAAAGGCGCGCTCCCAAGTGTTTGTGGTCGAGCAAAATTGCGCCTACCAAGACATGGATGAGGTGGATTTTGATTGTTTGCATCTGATTGCCCATCAAAATGAAGCGCTGGTGGGTTATTGCCGCATCATACCGCCTGAATTTAACCAGCTGAAGTCCAATCTGGCCGTCACCGATTCGGCTGTTAAATCCAACCACACATCCATGTCTGCCATTGGTAGAGTGCTCGTACTCTCAGCGCACCGAGGTGAGGGTCTGGCAAGGCAAATAATGACCCATGCTATTGCCCACTGCCGCAAAAAATACGGTAAAAAGAGACCCATTATTATCTCTGCCCAAAGCTATCTGCTCCGCTTTTATGAGTCTTTAGGCTTTGTGCCTGAAGGTGACTATTATCTCGAAGACAACATTGAACATGTGAAGATGGTGTTGTACGTTGCCAAAAAAACCAAAGTGAGAAAAGAGCGTACTGATACTGCCACAACTACGACCAAAATTTTAAGCGCTCTGTTGTTTATCATGGCAGCTTTATTTATTTTAGGCTTACTGTATCTGATGATTTAAACGGCTGCTAAGGTCGTAATTCTTAACATAATTCAATTTGGTTGTTCCATATTGAGTGTGCTACTTTTAAATGATGACTAAAACCCCAGTTGGTCAATAAAATAGCCCACTTAAGGAAGAGGAGACAGCCATGTCACAGACACAAAATGCGACCGTCGAGAGCAATGTTCGTCCAGAGTATGACGCTGAGATTCAAAAAATTGCCGACTATGTTCTTAATTACTCTATAGATGAAGAGTCACCAAACAGTACCGAGGCGTGGCGCACCGCTCGTTACTGTTTGATGGATACGCTTGGCTGCGGGCTACTGGCGTTACGCTTTCCTGAGTGCACCAAACATCTAGGTCCAGATTGCGCCGATCAATTGACTCCCAATGGCGCGCGCGTCCCTGGGACCTCTCATAAGCTCGACCCCATCAAAGCCGCCTTTGATATTGGCTGTATCGTGCGCTGGCTTGATTACAACGACACGTGGCTTGCGGCTGAATGGGGACACCCTTCAGACAACTTGGGCGGTATTTTGGCAGTGGCGGACTATATCAGTCAGAAAAACGTCAGCCAAGGTCGTGCGCCCCTCACCATGCGTGAGGTGCTCGAAGCCATGATTATGGCGCATGAGATTCAAGGGGTACTGGCGTTAGACAATTCCTTTAACCGCGTTGGGCTCGACCATGTGTTTTTGGTCAAGTTAGCCTCAACAGCCGTGGTCGCTAAACTCTACCAGCTACCCCGTGAGCGCATCATGGCAGCGATTTCTCAAGCGCTGGTCGATGGTCAAGCATTGCGTACTTATCGTCATGCGCCCAATGCGGGTAGCCGTAAGTCTTGGGCGGCCGGTGATGCGACCAGCCGCGCTGTGCGTTTGGTTGATATTACTCGACGCGGTGAAATGGGCATTCCAGGCGCACTCACCGCCCCGCAATGGGGGTTTTATGATGTGTTGTTTAGCCACACCAGTAAAGACTTAGCCACCAAACCTGACCATGAGAGAAAATTTACTTTTCAGCGAGAGTTTGGCAGTTATGTCATGGAAAATATCTTATTTAAACTAAGTTTTCCTGCCGAATTTCATGCGCAAACGGCTTGCGAGGCCGCTGTTATTTTGCATCCACGCATTGATGGCAGAATTGATGAGATTGAAAAAATTGTCCTGACCACGCATGAATCCGCGATTAGAATTATCTCTAAAGAAGGAACGCTGGCCAATCCTGCCGATCGCGATCACTGCCTCCAATACATGGTCGCCGTGCCTTTATTGACAGGTGATTTGATGGCGGAGAACTATGAAGATGACTATCATGAGCAGCATCAGATTTTGATTGATGGGTTACGCCAAAAGATGGTGGTGGAAGAAGATCTGCGTTATTCAAAAGACTACCATGACCCAAGCAAACGCTCGATTGCCAATGCGATTCAAATATTTTTTAAAGACGGCACCAGTACCGATAAGGTTGCGGTGGAATATCCTATCGGTCATAAACGCCGCCGCAAAGAAGGCTTGCCTGTGTTAGAAGCCAAGTTTCGTGCCAGTCTGGCGACGCGATTTATCGACAGTCGTTGCGCGTCTATCTTTGCATTGTGCAGTGATCAAGAGCGTTTGGAGCACACACCTGTAAACGAGTTTATGGACTTGTTTGTCGCGAACTAACGTGTGAGCCCCAGCGCATTAACCACCTGTTTATAAACAGGCTCAAACCTACCTTCTTAATGCTGCTGTCATTACCAAGGTATGGGTTCCCCTGCCCAATCAACAAAGCTTCCTGATTGCGCCGCCGTCATGTGGCTTAGCACCTCTAATAGGCACTCTGCACTATAAGCGGGCGAGAATAACTGTCCGTCAGCCACGTTACCTTGGAATGGGGCTGACAGTTGGGTGTTCACCGTGCCTGGTTGCATGACAACGACACACACGTCTTTGAGCGACCGGCCCCACTCGATACTCAGATTTTTCATCCCCATATTAAGCGCCGCTTTACTCATACGATAGCTATACCAACCGCCCAACTGGTTGTCACTGATACTGCCGACACGTGCCGATACCGTCGCAAAAACCGCTGGTTTATCATGACTACGTTCAGCATTCGCCAATAGGGGTTTGATATGTTTGGCAATGAGCAAGCTTGCCCAGGCATTCACTTGCATGTTCTGTATAAAAAAATCAGTCTCAATCTGCCGGAGTGCTTTTTCTGGCTGCTGCGCGGCCGTGTGTAGTAAACCTGCACAATTTATCACCCAATCAATGTGCGCGGTTTGCTGCTTGATGACGTCAGCCGCTTGTTGGATACTTTGCTCGTCACAGATATCCATAGGTATCCAATGCAGATTGTCTGCGGCAAAATCAGGAACACTGCTATGGTAAGTTGCAAAAACATGAGGGATGACTTTTTCACTATGGCTGGCAGTGTTATCTATTAATTGCTCAACCATGGCTCTGCCGATGCCGCCTGTACCGCCGATAATGAGATAAGTTTTATTATTCATGACGATTCCTTTTTTTTGGGTCTTTTGACAGTTTTTTGAGTAACTAGGATCTGTTCTACCCTTCATTTTGGCGGATTTTTGTTACGTTTACCATGATAAACATGCGTCAGACGTTAACCTGTATTGATGATCGGCCGCGCTCACAACAAAATAATAGCGGTCAACGTCATATTATTTACGCTACAATCATCAAGTACTGTCTGCTAAATGAACGCTTTTATACGGATATGACCGACTTATGCTATCACCCCAAGATCAATTGACTGAGCTGGTACGTACGCTTGAAACTCAGCAACACGTCTTTACCACGGATCCGCTGCTTATCACTGAAAAATTACAAAGTGAAGACGGCAAACCCCTGCAAAAATTGCATCGCCGTGCTTCACGTATCGATAGTAACGGTGCACTGGCGCAAGTGTTGGGTAAGATTGATGGTCGCATCAAGGGTATCATGGTTGTCATGAGCATCGTGTGGTGTGTCTCAGGATTTTTAGGACTGTTTACCTTACTACAGAGCAACGTAGTGAATTTCTTTTATGTGTTGGTCTGTCTGCTGGGGTTTCATACCATTATGCTGGTCGGCTGGCTTGTGATGACCCTGATGAATCAAGGCAAACAGTCTACCAATTGGTTTGCCAGTTTTGTCAGCCCCAGTTATCTCATACGCGGCAAAGATGATGTCACCAAAGCTGCCGTTGATTTGTACGAACGTCAATTGCAACACAGTGGTATGCGTTGGTATTTAGGCAAGTTTAGTCATCAATTATGGCTGGCCACCTTAACCGGTATGCTGTTTGCGATTGTATTTTTATTGGTCGTACGTCAGTACAGTTTTAGCTGGGAGTCAACCCTACTCTCCGATCAGGCACTCATAGCGTTGACTCAAATACTCGGCTGGTTGCCAAGCATGGTGGGATTTGATGTGCCAGACAATGCGGCGGTCACTCAAAGCCGATTGGTGACAGACGCGATGCCCCTATCCGTTGCACGGCAATGGGCAAGCTTATTGGTAGGAAGTTTGCTGATGTATGGCATGGTGCCGCGAGCGATAGCATGGACGTTTTGTGCGCTTATGTTTCGCCGTAAAAAAATGCGTTTGGATATCAAACTGCCTTATTACCAAAAAATCTTGAATTTTTGGCAGCGTCATGTGGTAGATGCCGATGATTATCAGGAAGCGCCAGCCCCTATCGCCCCAAAAGCGACGGTTAGCGCTGGCAAGAAAGTGGTGGCTTTACTCGAATACCCATCAGAGCAGGATAACTGGTGGCAAGCGGGTTTGAATGCGACTCTTAAGGCCAGTAGTGAGATCGAGAATTTCGGGATTATTGATGATCGTGATGATATGGCACGATTAAAGGCTTACTTAGACCACCATCCTGTACAGGTCCTACTAGGCATTCATGAAAACGCACTGCCCGACCGTGGCACACTGCGTAAGCTTGACCAAATCGCCAGTCACGCAAAAGAGGGGCTTATCGTGCAATTGCTTGGTGATACTACCCTAACCGATAAAAAAGAAGATCAAACGTCTGAGCAGCTCTTAGAACATAAAAATATTCGTTATCAACAGTGGCAAACCGCGCTCTCGGCTCGAAAAATCGGTCTTGTTCATAGTGGCGCTTAATTTATAGTGATACTTAGCATAATGTGGTGATGCTGCCAGCCCTTTCTTTTTTGAACAGGATTCATTAGTCAGGACAAGAAAACTGATACGACACCATTTTTTGTACAGTGTTGTTTGCTAAGTTTAGTATCATACCAAAATGACAAGGATGGTTTATAGTGGCTAGGAGGCCAGTATGGCAGCAGATAATACCCTTATGACACTGGGTCAGTATGGTCAGCTATTAGATGGTTACAAGGAAGCATTGAACCAAAGTATATTGGCCATATCCCCTGAATCTTGGCAGTCAACGCTGGCCAGTATTTTACCCACGCACTGGCAAGAGTGGCTGATACCGCTGGCTGGTGGCCCATTTTTCTTACTGTTTTTAGCAGAATGGTTCTATCAATCCAAACGTGGCAAGAGTGACAGCTTTAGCTGGCGTCGTACCATGACCAACTTTAGTTTGGGTGGTTCTTATTTAGGGTTTGAGCTGGTTGTCCACGCCCTTATCGTGCTGCCCATTTGCTTGTGGCTGTATCAATATCGCTTATTTACCATTGAGGTGACATGGCTGACCGCCATTCCTATTTTTGTTGCTGTTGAGTTTAGCTACTATTGGTTCCATCGTGCCTCGCACCGCGTAAACTGGTTTTGGTCAGCGCACGTCGTGCATCATTCCGATGACTATATGAACCTCTCTACCGCCATGCGCCAAAGCTTGCTGTACTCAGTGACAGGCTGGTGGATATTTTTTGTCCCACTGATGATGCTGGGTGTTCATCCAGTATGGGTATTCTTCTTTTATGCGTTAGATTTGATTTATCAGTTCTTTATCCATACCGAAACCGTCGAAAAATTCCCCAAATGGGTGGAGTACATTTTTGACACACCCTCCAACCACCGTGCGCACCATGGGACCAATGACGCATATATTGACCAAAATTACGGCGGTGTTCTCATTATTTTTGATCGTTGGTTTGGCACTTACGTCGAAGAAGATACTATCCATAACCCCGTGAAGTATGGTGCTGTTGGTGAAGACAGTCATGATAATGTCATCAACTTAATATTTGGCGTTTTCTATCGTATGTGGCAACGATTTTTTCGTGCCAAAGGGGTTAAGAAAAAGCTCAAAGTGTTGTTTCACGCGCCTAGCGCTGCATCACCTAAGAGCAACTAGCGATTAAAAATAATTTTGTATGAGTATAAGATGCTCAACCAGATTTATTGACCATAAACGGCTACTCTATTTTTTGGGTATTAGGGACGGTATAGAATTCACTAAGCAATAACGATACCTTGGATTGGTATTTATATCGCTGCCGCCATTTGGTAGAAAATGCTTTTGCTAGGTTGAAGCATTTTATAGGCATCGTCACTCGTTATGATAAGCTTAAAGACAGTTACAGAGCTGCGATCATACTAGCTTGTGTTTTTATTTGATTGCCTTTGATTTGAATTCTATACCGCCCCTAATCTAAGTTGTAATAACCCCAAGTTATTAATCCATAAACTAATTGCTCAAAGGGTTGTTCTAAAATGCTGGATGTCATGAGAGATCCCATGGCATTTTTGACTGCGTTTATGTCAATAAAAACCGCTAAGAAGTGATCTGAAATAGGTCGACCATGACAAATAATTGTGTTGTATCATACTGCTATGAAGAAGAGATATCTTGTATTTACCGATTTAGATGGAACATTACTCAATCACCAGGATTATAGTTTCGCTCCTGCAAAAGAGGCCTTAGCACTTTTAAAATATCGCTCAATTCCTCTCATTATCGCTACGAGCAAAACCTTTAGTGAAGTAGTAGTGCTTCAAAAAGAGTTAGGCATGCGGCAGCCTTTTATCGTTGAGAATGGTGCTGGGATATTTGTGCCCTCAGAGTGTGTACTTGCAAAAGAGGTGGCGTTTAAAGAGGAGTGGATAAAATTCTCTAAGGCGCACTCCTACATAGAACTGAGACTTTTTTTCACACAAATGAAACGGAGCTACTCTATAAAAGGTTTTGGAGATATGAGTGTTGATGAAGTAATACAGCATACAGGTCTGCCAAGAGAAGAGAGCCTAAATGCCATGAAACGCGACTTTAGTGAGCCTTTTTTGATGCAAGACGAAAGAGAGCTTGAGGCTCTTAAAAAAGAGGCAAATGAAGAGGGCTTTGATATAGTAAAAGGGGGAAGATTTTTGCACCTTGTCTCACTCCTACAAGACAAAGCAAATGCCATGCTTACACTTGCTCACATGTATGAAGAGTATTACAACCAAAAGTGCACCAAGATAGCCCTTGGTGATAGTGCAAATGACTTTACTATGATAAAAAAAGCAGATATTGGTGTTTTAGTTCCTCTCTATGATGGCTCTTTTAGTGCCATAGGAAACGCAGATATAAAAAGAGCAGACTACCCAGGACCAAAAGGTTGGAATAGCTCTATACTGGAGATATTTGATGGACTCTAAAGCGCTTGCAAGAGAGATATTTGCCGATGCACTTGAGGCGTCTTTGCTAAAAAATTCATCTCAAAATACTGCTAGCTTAAAGTAAACATTTTAAATGTAGGTAGCAAGAAATATGGTAACCCCCTAAACATAAGACTGTAGGGGCACAAATAGGATAGATGTAACGATAATAATAAAAGGTAACCGTGAAGGTTAGAGTGCCGCGCTTCGCTTGCAATGACACTTGCTGTCACTGCGAGGTTTTGAAAAATCATGGCAGTCTAGTCATATGAGATAACATCTAAAGGGAGAATAAGATGTCAGATTTTTTTCAAAACGGTGTTATAACAACACTACAAAATGTGGGAAATCGCTCCTTAGAAAGTATAGAAGAAGAATTATTGCAGTTTTCAAAACGCAGAAATATGGTGCTTTTGCTTCCCGCTCTCTACTCAGAGTTTGAAACGCCAGCGATGCAGACTATTATTGATGAGCTTAAAAACGTGAAGTATCTCTATAAAATTATACTTGGACTCGACGGTGCAACTGAGGAGCAGTTTTTAGAAGTAAAGAAGCGTATGAGCGTTTTGGAATGTAGTGTTGAGGTACTTTGGAACGATGGTCCAAACGTAAAAAAGATATATAAAGAGCTTACAGATGAGGGTTTTCCTGGTTTAGACACGCCAGGAAAAGGTCGTAATGTCTGGACGATGATAGGTTATGGTCTCACAAATCAAGATAACTATGCTTTTGCCCTGCATGATTGTGACATAGTAAACTACTCACGAGCGCTTGTTGCACGGCTTTTTTACCCCATAGTACACCCAGGACTCGATTTTGAGTTTAACAAAGGCTATTACTCTCGCGTTACAAACAAGCTCCACGGTCGTGTGACCCGTCTTTTTTATACACCGCTCATAAAAGCACTCAAGATTACTTTTGGCTCAAACCACTACTTGGAGTATATGCAGAGTTTTCGTTATGCCCTCTCTGGAGAGTTCGCATTTATCCGCTCTCTTGGCCGTGGTATTGCGATTTCTCCTACTTGGGGGCTTGAGGTTTCAACACTCTCAGAAGTTTATAACAACACCTCAAGCCGTCGTATCTGTCAAACAGAAATCATGGAGAGTTATGAGCATAAACATCAAGACTTAGGCTCAAAAAGTGAAGGTGGTGGCATTTACAAGATGGCAAACGATATAGCTAAAACTCTTTTTAGAATTTTAGCTCAAGAGGGAGTGGTTTTTTCAGAAGCCTCTTTTAAAACACTCCTTGCTTCATACTACCAGCAGTCGCGTATTGAGATTTCAAAGTACAATGCACTCAGTAAGATAAATGCCCTTGCGTACAACCGCCAAAATGAGATAAGGGCAGTCGAAGCTTTTGAAGAGGCTATCAAAGAAGCTGCAGCTGAGTTTTGTGAAGATCCAATGGGTGTGGCCTCCCTCTCTCCGTGGATTACAGTGCGTTCCGTTTTACCTGACTTTTCCGATAGATTTAGAGCGATGGTAAAGGAGGAGACAAAATGACAGTTATAACCCCAGTTCGGGATAAGTGATTCATTAAGCTGCTGATAGTATTGATATACTCTATTACTCTTGAAGACCAGCTAAGTCTTTGAAAGCAGACTTCTCTATAAACTACTGTCAAAAGCATGACTTTATAAGATCAGATAACAATTATGCAAATAGTATCGACAACTTAAGCACTGGCTTATCCCGAATTCAGGTTATGATAAGCTTAAAGACAGTTACGGGCTGCGATCATACTAGCTTGTTTTTTTATTTGGTTGCCGCTGATTTGAATTCTATACAGCCCCTAATTAGTGACATAAGATTCTATTATGAATAATGATAAAAAAGACAACCACGCGAGCAATAAGTCAGTCGGGCTCTTTGCGGATAAGGCTTATAAGAGAACATCTGATGCAAAAAATCAGACAGCCCCTCAATCGAATCAAGCGATTACTACGGATGAATCCGTATCATTAAACAAACCAGCCGAGCCTCGGCATACCGTATCTAAAAAAACCATTGCCAGTGGCGAGGCACTTAAACTGGCCGTCGTTGGTCATACCAATACCGGTAAAACCTCCCTACTTCGTACCTTATTACGCGATGTGTATTTTGGTGAAGTAAAAAACGAAGCAGCAACCACGCGCCATGTGGAGCAAGCAAAACTGACAGACAGTCAAACGGGCGAAGTGCTGGTGGCATTATACGATACGCCTGGTTTAGAGGATGCCTCTGGACTCATGGATTGGCTTGAAGACAATACCGCTAGTCGCCGTGATGGTATTGAACGCTTGCAGCAGTTTTTGGCAGCAGATATCGCGCAAAGTGCAGACAATAGTGATACCTCTGTAGGTGAGGACTTACAAGATTATGATTATAGCCAAGAAGCCAAAGTGATTCGCCAATTACTAGCCAGTGACATGGCCATCTATGTCGTCGATGCGCGTGAACCTGTACTCGGTAAATATAAAGATGAGTTGGCGATTTTGTCTTGGGCCGCCATACCTGTTATGCCCGTGTTTAATTTTACGGACAGTCAGGATGCCAATATTGAAGACTGGCAGACAATGCTGGCAAGACGTAATTTACACATCTCCACGCGTTTTGATTCCGTGGCTTTTGAGTTTTCAGATGAAATGCGATTGTGGCAAAACCTTGCCACTATGCTCACTCACTCGGAGATGCTTGAGCAGCTGATGGCGCGCCGTACTGAAAATTGGGCGCAGTTGTATGATGAGGCTAGTATTATCATTGCGGATTTTTTATTAAATGTCGCGGCGTATGTGCGGGAAATCAATCAAGATGACGACCCGATGCCAGTACTACAGCAAATGCAAGAAGCGGTCCGGCAAAGCGAGCGCACGATGCAGCATAGCTTGCTCAATTTATATAAGTTTTATGATAATGCAGTCGCAGCAACCCCGCTTGAACTACAAGCATATCAGCAAGACCCATTTGATCCTGAACTTCTTAAGAGCTATGGCATTCGTACCACGTCTGGCGCGGCAGCTGGTGCATTATTAGGATTGGGTATTGATGCTGCCGCACTAGGTACGACATTAGGTCTGGGCGCTGCAATAGGCGGTATAGCAGGCGGCTTGTTGTCTAATACCGGTAGTATCGCGGATAGAGTGGCCGGGGTAAAGCGTTTATACATTGACCCTGCGACCTTGACTTTATTAGCCACTCGGGCGTTAGACTTGCTCACTGCCCTACGCCATCGCGGTCATGCGGCCACCGATGCCACACAGCTACTGTATAACAGCGAGAACAATCACCTTGAAACATTGCCCACAGATGACCGTGCGGAGGCAGCAGCCAATCCAATGACTGTGTGGCCCACGCATAAACTACCAAATGAGCTAAAAAAAGCACGGGGAAAACCGCAATGGTCATCACTCAGTGGCGGTAAGTCAGAACAAGCACAGTTGCTACGAGCAGACATGGCGTGGTCACTTGCCGGTAAGTTGCAATCGCACAAGCTTCACGAGTAGTCGTGAACGGTCATGACGCTGGGCTTAATAAGGCACTTAAGGCGTCAATGCCGCGCACGTCTGTTTGCTGCAAATAAATTGGATACAGCGGATAATTGGTAAAATTCCGCTCGATATCCTGCATGAGTTGCTGCTGGCGCTCAGCACGCCGCCGCCAAAACGCATCAGACTGCGTCGGTGCTATCAACTGATTGATGACGATCGCGGCAGGTGTGAGCTTACTGTCTTCTAACTGCTTGATAGCCCGCTTGGTCTCAGCCAGTGGTAATACATCGGCGGTCATCACCAATACAATTGCGGTTTGTGCGCGGTCATGAAGTAGCAATCCTGCCTGACGAAACAACTGTTTGCGTTTTTCTAGCACAGATACCGCCTGCTCCCAACGATCAGATTTTTTTGCGGCAAACGGATTTGGCACATTGTCTGTTTGCGGGTTATTTTTTTGGTGGATCTGTTTGTGATTATGAGTGTCCAAATGGGTCGCCACCGAGCGCAGTTTGGCCTGTCGCCGCTGCTGTGCAAGCAGTCCATCTGTCCATGCGCCCATCATTTCAGGTAGGACGAGTAGTCTTAAAGTGTGTCCTGTTGGTGCAGTATCAAAAATAATATGCTCATAATTGGCATCAGCTGCCGCAACTAAATGCTGACACATAGATTCGAGCATCGCCGCTTCTTGGGCACCAGGGGCTGACTTTGATAACTGCATATGCTCACGAATTTTGGGCATCATATCTGGATTGGCATAAGATTTAATGGTGCGTTCCACTTGCGCAAAATGCTCATCGACGATGATGTCAGGGTTTAGCTCAATGGCATCGAGATAAGGAGAGATTGTCGTTTTTTCATTACTTAAACGTGCGTTTAGTACATCGCCCAAACTGTGTGCTGGATCGGTAGAAACAATCAAGGTCTTTTGATGCTGACTGGCATAATAGCTGGCAAGCGCAGCGGCCGTCGTGGTTTTGCCCACACCTCCCTTACCGCCGATGAATATAATTGGTTGCGTTGCCAGTTGCTCTACGAATGCTTGCAATGGGTGTAATGCCATACTCGGATCTCATTTTTTAATCAAACTATAGATTACTAGCAGCAACCAACGTGGTCAAAAGGACATCTGTCCATACCCATTCGTGTATGCCATTCATGGAAGTTTTCTAAAAATAACGGCTGCAATTCTAAGGTATAAAAACTGGCGGGATTATCAATCCCCAAACTCTCAGCAAACATGAGGAGCATAAAAAAATCTTCTTCATCACGTGCAGCGCGTGCCATCGTTTGGCGATAAGGTGCATGATAAAACTCATTTAGCCCAGCCACAAACCTTTGCCACCAAGATGGGCCGTTTTTTACATCGTTTGGCATGTTGGTATTTTCCATAAACTTGCTCGTGTTTTCCTTATTACTTGTGGTCTATCATGCCTATGTGACACAAAAAACGCCAGCGGTTGCTGACGTTTTTGATAGATGCTTATTTGCTAGCACTCAACAGGTTTTACGTGTTGGTTTTTCCTTTGTGCCGCGACCACTCTTTGCGTAGTACGGATAAACTCTCAAACGTCACTAAAATGGTGGCGATTAGAATAATAATATCCATAATAATCAGCAACCAATTGCCATCAGTGTAAAAGGTTTTGAGCTGAATCAATAGCGCAAAGACTGTCATGACTAACAAGAATGACAACGGTGCTAAAGTGTACCAAACAGGTTTGCCTTTACGTAGTAAGATGACGGTGACGATCATCAAGGTTAAGGCAGCCATCAGCTGATTGGTTGTACCAAACAGTGGCCAAATAATCATGCCACCTGCACCGTCAATACCACCTGCACCAAACGCCAATAATAGGCAGCTACCGACTGCAAGCAAAGTTGCTACGACGCCCTTACTCAATACTGGCAGGTTATAGAACTCTCCAAACTCTTGGAATATATAACGTTGTAGACGCACACCAGTATCCATCGTGGTACCCGCGAACAATGCCGCCATCACAGTGAGCATAGTTTGTGACAGCACTAGGTCGATACCAACACCCGCATTTAATATGGTAGCGCCCCCATCAATAAAGGCACCGATAGAACCGTCGCCGAATTTTTGATAAACCGCCTGCCAATCGCCAAGGGTGGCAAAACCTGCGGTGGCTGCTAGAATCGCGCCGAGAGCCAGCATACCTTCACCCAACGCCCCAAAGTAACCCACGAAACGGGCATCTTCTTCTTTATCAATCTGTTTGGACGTCGTTCCTGTCGCCACCAAGCCATGAAATCCTGAAATTGCGCCACAAGCAATGGTGACAAACAATAACGGCATAAGTGATGGTGTACCAACCGGCAGTGCCGTGTTGATGGCTGGCGCGACAATGTTGGGTGTTGCGATAAAAATAGCAGCATATAATAAAATCAAACCGACAAATAACTGTAAACCGTTAATATAGTCGCGTGGCTGTAGCAGCATCCATACAGGTAATAAAGACGCGATCGCTGCATAGGCAAATAAAACCAGAATCCATACTGCATTATCAGGTAACCCCAAAACTGTCTCAGGTAAGACAATAGGGAACATGGGACCCAAGTAGATAAGTCCATATAAAGCACTTACGCCGATAATTGAGACCCAAACCAAACTCATCTTATAGCGATAGATACATTGCCCAATGATAAAGGCCACCACCAATGCGCCCCAAACTGGTAATACAGCCGATGGCGTTTTAATCATCATGTTAGCAATAGCAACGCCAAATACCGCATTCACCATTAGCAATAGCAAAAAGATAACAATCATCATCAAGCTACGTACGCGTGTACCCATGACCGTACCGGCAATAGAGCCAATCGACTGACCTTTATTGCGCATACTTGCCCAAATGGCCGACATGTCATGTACGCCCGCCATAAAAATAGTGCCTAATACCACCCAAATGATGGCAGGCACCCAGCCCCAAATCACAGCAATCGCAGGACCAATAATGGGTGCAGCACCTGCCACCGACGTAAAATGATGCCCCCATAATACATACTTATTGGTAGGGACATAATCTACCCCATCTTTCATGGTATGCGCTGGCGTGGGACGACTGTTATCCAACGCCAAAATTTTGGTGGCGATAAATTTTGAATAAAACACGTAGCCGCAGAGCATAGCGGCAACGCCGAATAATAATACAATAGCACTATTCATCTTATCTCTCCCTAGACAAGTAGTAGGTAGCCTTATAAGTTCAAGCTTTTTAAATCAAAAAGTGAAAAATATGCTAAATTAGTGTGCAACGAGTGACTCAACTCATCGATCATCAGACAAATCGTAAAATTTTGCAGGACCATCACCAAATAATAAATTCTTGTATTTTACAATTAGGGCGCATCGCTAATCAGCATCTAGTGTGGTGAGTCGTTGAATGGTATTCTGCTGAAATAGTAACCGATTTAACGGTGGATGTAACGTTGGTAAGACATAAAAAACAACAAATAAAGGCAGCATAATGGCACATTATTTTGGATTCGTACCTTCAGATAAATTAAAAACATTGATCAGTGAGGCCGAACAAGTCGTTGCTTCAAATGAGCAGGTAGACTACTACCCTTATCGTGATGCTCTGACGCATCAGACGGCTCGTGACCTTACCGATAATTTATTGGTTGGTTTGGTAGACATTATCCCAAATCCTGAGCGACAAGCGTCCATGCGTAAAATCGTTGGGACGATTGAACGCGCGACCGATACCCTACTCAACATCTTGCTTGGTAAAGAGAATAATGAAGAGGTACTTCCGAGTTTTCATTTTCTAAGAGATCGGGCGACTTTTATTGATAATGACGGCGTGAAACGTGTGGGCTTTAAGCTGTCTGCCGCAGACGCAAAAACGATTGACGAAGGGTTTGCTGCTATCACACCTGAGCACGTAAACCGAGACAAGTTTAAAAAAGCGCTTGAAACCGTAAATGAAGAGACACTCACTCATTTTATCAGTCGCTATGCTGATACACTCAAGCTAGGTATGATCAAGCGTAAGTCTGTTCCAGTCGCCAAATCTGCGATTGATAAAGGCATGAATATGGCACTGAACAAGCTGTTGCCTGACTTACCGGATAGTTCGCTGAACCGTTTAGCAGATTACTACCGCCCATTTATTGTAGAAAAATCAGAATAACCCTTAAAATTGGATTAATTTTATCCCAAACATCACATGAGGTTGGGCAAATTCACTAAAATTTGCTAAAATAAGCGGCACTTTTTATCGAAGGCGCACCCGATGACCCAAATCAGTAACCAAGAAATTGAAAAAACATTACGCAACTCAGAGTGCCTTATCAGCAGTATTGAAGTTGCTGCCGCTTATGAGCGCCTTGCCGCTCAACTCAACCTCCATTATGCTGGTCTAAATCCGATCGTTATGGTCGTCATGAATGGCGGGCTTATCCCAGCTGGCCAGTTGTTAACGCATTTGACGTTCTACCATCGTATGCACTATATTCATGCTTCTCGCTATCGTGATAATGAAGGCACCAATGAGCTTGATTGGAAATTTAAGCCTGATGTTAGCATTGAAGGTGAGCATGTTTTATTGATAGATGATATTTTTGACGAAGGCATCACGCTAAAAGCAGTCGTCGAAGAGCTGAGTAAAGAAAAACCATTGTCTATGGAATGTTGTGTGTTACTTAACAAAGAACATGATCGCAAAGTTGCTGACTTTGATGTGGATTTTGTAGGAATTAATGTCGCGGATCGTTATGTCTATGGCTGTGGTATGGATTTCCACGGTTACTTACGTCACCTGCCGGGTATCTACGCAATTAAAGAAGATAAAATCTAACTCCATCGAGTTATGTTTAAAAAAGCATCCAAATCGGATGCTTTTTTATTGCGTGAAGAACAAATATAACTAAAGATAATAACTAAAACTGTTGTGCTAAGCCTGTATGGCGCTCAGTTGGCGTCTGAACCGCCTTTTCAAAAGCAGTTTTTGTGCTGTAGATGGTCACTTGTTTTTTAGCACGTGTCACCGCCGTATAAATAAGCTCTTTGCTTAGCAATCTTGCATGACTATTATCGAAAGTAATGGCCACATGGTCAAATTCAGACCCTTGTGATTTATGAATCGTCATCGCATAGGCGGTGGCAACGATCTCTTCATTGAGTAAATTCACAGCAATACCTTGGGTTTTGCTCTCAAAGAACACTTCTAATCGATTCCTTTCGTCACCTGTTTGCAAACAAAAGCCAATGTCACCATTGAACAATCCTAACTCGTAGTTATTTTGTAGAATCATAATGGGACGGCCATGGAACCATGTGTTTTGACCGAGCGGTAGTTTTAGCTCAGCAAGGTGCCATTGTGTCAGATAGTTATTGATATAGTGATCACCCCACTCCCCATTGTGGCCAGCACTTAGGACTCTAAACTGGTTAAAGGTTACCATTAATGAGTTTATAGTACTTTTTACTAATTCTGGCACAGATTTTTCTATTTTATTTTTTAGAAGATTTTTAATTTTATTTATGTATGGCTTGTATTTTTGGGTTATTTTTTGGATAGTTTTTTTGTTACTTAGGCTATTTATAATTTTATTATCTATAAGTGTCTCTTCTTGTTGCGTATTTACATATTGAAATCTCAATGCGTCATCTCGTTTTAGTAACTGCCAAATTTTTTGAATGTCTACCTCTACCTCATGAATTTGATGGGCAAGCTGACCAATGCCTGAATCTGAGCTAAACCGACGGCTCTCGATTAGCTCTGCATGAACAGCCTGTAATGTCGGAATACGGCATAGATCGGCCAGCACCGCTCCTGCATCCACGGCTGCTAACTGATTGGCATCTCCCAACAAGATAAGCCTTGCTCCTGGTTTCACTGCACTTACAAGATAATTAGCCAACTCAACTCCAAGCATCGATGCTTCATCAACGATGATAATATCTTCCCCTAGTGGGTTATTGGCATCGTAACGCGGTCTACCCGTTCGACCGATTCCTAGCAAACGATGGATAGTCTTGGCTTCTTGCAATTGCATCGCCACATTTGCTGTGTCTAAAGCGGCTTGCAAAGACTCTTGCATTCGCTGGGCCGCTTTACCAGTTGGTGCGGCTAACGCTAGGCTCGCACTATCTGTACTGAATCGAATGTTTTCCTGTTGGTCGTCCCTACTCTCTGCAGCTTCTTGTAGTGCGATAACCAACTGAGCGACCGTATAAGTTTTACCCGTGCCTGGACCGCCAGTGATGATACTAAATGCATTGTTATTGGCCACGTTGATGGCTTTTACTTGTTGCTCGTTTAAATTGTTAGGTATTGATAACGCTAGAGGGGTTACTTCTTGTGCTAGAGTCCTATTGATATGCTTTGCTAAGTTAAACTCTGCTTGCCAAGAGCGATGTAGCCAAAAAATTATTGATATGGTTTTTGCTGCTTTTATATTTTGATTATTAGTTAGTTTATAAATGATGGGTTGGTTTATTTTGCTTAGGCTATTTTCTTCAATAACACCAGCATCAACATTTGCAAATAAAGCGTGTTGTTCCACTAAATCTATCAAAAAATTTAAGTCAGTATTTTTCAGTAGTTGATATAAGCTGACAATCGTATTAAAACGCTTGCTTAGCCTCTCTTTTTCATGATTGCTAAGCGCCAGCTGCGTCCAAAGCTGATTGCCCTTGCCAAATAAAGTGTCTAGCAAAGCAAATAATGCTATATCAACTGTTGCGTTATCTTCTGTTTGCAAGTGTATTTGAGCGTCTATCAACGCAAATATTGGCATTGCCAATGTTTCTAATAATTGCCGCTGCCACGCATACAATGTAACGACTTCATTGTTGATTTGACCTTGTAGTGGTACTTCGTGCTCAGCTTCCTCAACGGTTAATACCGTGTGCCCTTCTTCTAAATGCGTCGCTAACATAACAAAAAAAGCCGTGAATAAATTGCTGTCTTCTACTTTATCGACTTGATCGCTATTAGTATTGATTGGTGCCTCTGTCGCATTATATGCTGAATGCGTTTGCTGACGACGCAATAGGATATAGTCACTAAGGTTACTGGCCCAAGTTTCTTGTAAACCAATTGCTGCTTTGCTTTTGTTGTTATTATTACTCATCTTATGCTTGTCTCTATATTGATCTGATTAATCGAGATGATATTTTTTGGATAGTGAACCGTTATTTAACCCTTACTAGTCAGGCATGCCAAATAGCGTGTCTAACCCTTTAATAAAATCAATTGGGATGTCCCAAGTCACCAGTCCATAGCGTTCATTATGTGATGCCCTACCATTAGGCTCACTCGTATCAGGTAGCACGTTATCAACTGCTTGGGGATATGGATAATATACGCCACGTAAAAATACGTACTCTACAGGGCCTAGATATTTATCTTCATTGCCGGCGTAGTCACTGATTCTCATAGAGAGCAATCGATGCAAAGCCACCTGATAAATTGCTGCTTGTAACCAATATCCTGCTTTGGACATGGCTTGCTTAAGGGTGTTTTCATCATAACTGCTTAGGCTATTTCCTAAAAAGTTACTTTTGTAATCAACGACATAATACTTGCCAGCGTGCTCATATACCAAGTCAATTTCGCCGCGTAAATAACGATACAAGTGCGTTTTATTTTGTGGCACCAGATTGACGTGCTTGTCTGTGTCGTCAGGTAAGTATTGTTGAAACAGCTGATTGATATCCTGAGCTTTAAACCGTTCTGACAACCCCATGTTAAACTCTAATTCAGCAAATCGCTGACTTGCGTTAAGAGAGCTTAAGGGTTGATTGGAGGCCAATAGCGGCGCATGTATCACCTCATCAATCCAGTTGAGTAACGCGTCATGCTTTGTCGTATCTATCGAATCAGGCTCAATGAGGGCACCTGCTCCGCCCTCGTATCCTTGTAATCTACGGCTTTGCAGCTCAGCACTGCTATAGACCAGCGGCAGCTGATAGCTACTAACGGCTCTATCGACAACCCCAGACCACTGCGACTTGTTGGTGAAATCAATTTTTTCAAATATCTCGTGTAAAAATGTACCGGCATTGGCTCCTTTAACAAAAGTAAAGCGGATATCCTCCTCAGACTTGAGACTTAACCCTTCCACTTTTTCAGGGTGCTCACTACTATGAGATAATGGCTCAACCGAGGCGAACGTATCTCTCGTAACGATCTCTATCGCATCATCAATACGCTCATCCACTATGACCATCGCTTGTGTGGATTCGTCCAACTGACGGGCGAGCGCGGTAAAACTGGTCTTCGCCCAACCATAAAAGTAGTTTGTCTTCATAACCTCTGAAAAAGCATCGTACTCAATAACTTCTGTCATGGGTTTGATCGTAGTAAGCTGAGTCGCATCGTTTAAGCCTGCTGGGTTGGCATGGTTCGCATGGTGGTCATTATGGAACTCATTGACTTTGTGACCTCTGATCATGCCTATCGTGCCTTTGAGCCTATTAGGCAATTCAAAATTTGCTTCTGAGGACTCAAACCAATAAAACACGGGCTTTAACTCAGAATCCACATTTCTTTTCGGGTCTTGCAGTACCACATAAAGCTGTTCACTGGCGCGTGTAAATGCCACATAACCAAGACGGCGCAACTCCTCAAAACCCTCTTGCGTCTCGATAGCAGTATAGTAATCGTCGGTGGTGGCAGATCCTTGTAGTGGCGAGAAGCGGCGCTGATTGCCAGTTAGTTGATGTTGTAGGGATTGCTGCACTAGGGCGGAAGGGGCTTGCTGGGCGTTATACAGATACAACCCATAGTTTTCTTTATTCCCAGATTTTCGGCTGGCACTGCCCATACCCAAGACGTAGACAATGGGAAACTCGAGTCCTTTTGACTTATGAATAGTCATAAGCTGCACGCCAGACTCTGTCGGTAGCGGATACTGCTTGGCCCAATCACTATTGGGTGCAGCATCTATGTGCTGTCTAAACCAAGCCAATAGTTCATGCTCACCCATGCCTGTACCATACTGCGCCAATACATCCATCAGATGACGCAGATCCATGATGTGTCGATCTCCTTCTGGATGAGACGCTAAAGATTGCCAGACCCCTTGTGGCTGTACGGGACTTTTATCCAACAGGTAATGTAGCGCCGACAATATGCCAAAATGTTGCCAACGCTGCGCCCCTTCTTTTAGATAGGTAATAAAGTCTTGATAGCTTCTTTTATTATCAATCGTTGACGCGTTTTTTGAATGAGCGCGTGTTGTATTATCGGCCACAACAATACCTGACTTATGGTCGGTCATCATCGCTTTAACATCTTTAATGCTTAGATCATACAGATGACTGGTCAACACCCGATTAATCATGTCATGACGGTATGGATACAGCATGGCGCTAAGCAACGCTGCCACATCTTCTGCCATGACCGTTTCAAAGATACTGACATCGCTGGTGGTCAAGGTTGGTACGCCCAGTTTCACCAACTCGTCTTCAACCCGCTTTAAGTTTTTTTTGGCACGAGCCAGCACGCCTATATCACTAGGCTGGATGGCTTTGCCTTTTAGTGTCTGACCACTACTGAGCAAAGTGGCAATATGACGCGCGGTGATTTCATGCTCATCGTACTCAAGTTCTATATCCTTGCCACTAGGCAAGTGCAATACGCTTACTGGCTGAGCCGAGAGCACCTCAGTCACCAAGCGACTTCCTTGTATGTCTAAACACCTAAACCAAGACAACTGATTTTTAGGTCGCGCTGCTTTAATATGCTGGTAATAGATACCGCTACCTAACTGTGCCAGCTTATTGTTACCAGTCGTTGCTGTAGGGACGCCAAACCAGCAGTTTAGTGCATGAATCACACCTGCATTTGAGCGACGGTTGGTATCGAGCGTCCAACGGCTGCTGGTGTCAAACTGGGCTTTCATATAGTTATAGTTGGCCACATCGCCACCACGAAACCCGTAAATGGCCTGCTTTGGGTCACCAACCAATAGCAAAAACTCACGATTGGTTTTATTGGACGTTGACGGCTTATCTTTTTTCTCTTGTGTTTGTTTGTTTTTTGGCAAATAAATGCTTTCAATCATAATGGCTTGTTCACCATTGATATCTTGCGACTCATCGATCAGTGCCACTGGATAATGATGACGAATATAACGCGCCAGCTTATCTCCTTGTCGGCCCGTTAAGGCTTGGTTTAAACGCACCATCTGCAAACTAAAGGTCGTCTCACCACGTTCTTCTAAAATCACTGGCAGCCTATCACGTACGGCAAGCACAATCTGACGGTTAAGATTGGCTAATAGCAGTACAATGTGCTGATTTAATCTCTCAACCATGTCTAGAAGCGCCATTAACTTGCTAATGGTCTCTAATTCAAAAAGCGTCTGATGCTCTTTTTCTTTATTTTTATTGAAGTTCTTAATTTTGCCATCTTCATCTGGATATCTGGCATCCTGCAATGAGGTCAAAATCTTATGCTCGCGCTCATTTAAATAGCTGTTAAATGCAAGTTTATATTCTGCTATCTTTTGATGTACCTCAATGAGGGCGTCAAACTGTTTGGTTAAATTAGAACCGCCACGAAATCCTTGCGACTTTCTGTAATCAGGATTTAAATATGGCTGAATATCAGTTAAGTCTAATTGTGCAAACTCAGCAATAAGCTGCTCATACGCATTAAAGTCAAAGCTTTGCTCTAGTCTTACCTCATCAATCGGTGCGGAAATAAAATTGAGCGAACGAGAAACAAATTTTTTATGGTCGCTCACTGCTGTCAGCTTACCTTGCTGATCCATCAGCGCATACAGTTTGGGCTGCTCGTAATGTAAGCGGCTTTGAAACTGGCGCAGCTCATCGTGAATAATACTGTCAGTCACCTGCTCAATACTGCTGTCTTCGATAATAGCCATGCCTTGCTGGTGACCCGTCTCGCTACTATATTCGGTCAACCATTTTTGCGCCAAGCTATCCAGTGTGCCCACAAACAGTTTATCCAATGTCGTTAATACCAGCGCGGTGCGTCGTAGCGCCTCCGCCATCGGATAGCTATACACATGATCCAGTAAATAATTCACTAAATGTAGGTTAATAGGATCTTGCATGATGTTATCTAAGCGCACATATTTAGCTTGCTTTATCAACCAAATTTCACGCGCTTTTTTTGCTTGGGCACGCTTTTCAATCGCCACTTGCTTGTCGTGGGCAAAATCTTGATTAAGATCCTCAGCGTTTGCCTCACTATTTAAATCCGTGCTTGCTGGTTTGTCATGGTTACTGTTGTCGTTGTCATTAACACCATCACCATCAGGCGTTACCTGCAAAATTTTGGGATACAAGATATCTTTATTATTGGTATCAGCACTCAGATTATTGACCCACTGCAATAGTTGATAAAAATCCACCAAACGATCATGAATACGCTGACGCATCTCCGCTGCAGCGGCGCGCGTAAAGGTCGTAGCAATGATTTGTTCTGGCGCACGCCGCGCTTCAATCAGTAGGCGCAGCACAATACCAGTTAGCGTCCAAGTCTTACCAGTCCCTGCTGAGGCTTCGATAAGGTGCTTACCCGTTAGTTCAACGTCCACCGCTGGTATCACATCTGCCTTAGACTCAGCCATCGCAGCCGAGTCATCAAATTCACTTGAATCCTCATCAAATAAATCCGATTGTGTAGAGATATCAATGGTATTGGTTGTGTCAGTAAAGTCTGTCATATAGGCGTATACTTTTAACCCCACTCTCAACTTGAAATAAGCAATTCAAACTGAAGAGGCGGGTTACCAAGTTTTTTGTTGAGTACAAAGCACAGATTGTGTGAAAGAATCTTACGAATCAATCGATGAGACAAATGCCATAAA
>NZ_QQAI01000008.1:0-121349 GCF_021023115.1 Psychrobacter sp. CCUG 69069 | reverse complement strand
AAAGTCATACCCTCGTCTAAGCTTTTTAGTACTTGTTTGCGAAAATCTAGGGAGTAAGTCATGGTCTTTATGATAGCAATTAGGTTTGATAATTAGTTTATAACACTTTTAAGTGGGATTGACTATAACTCTCTCTCCCTCTTTACAAAAAAATAATCACCAACTATATAGCGTTGTGCAAGTTCATAATCCTCATCCGTTATTCGTATATCTTTTAACGCATTTATTCCTATGTTATAGCCTTCCAATTTTCGAGTTTCATAAAATATATAAAATCTAGAAGATATATACTCTGCATCTCCATCCTTCTCACGTGTCACTTGCAATGACAATTCAACCTTTTTACGAGTTTCTTCGTCCAGACCTTCCATGTCATCAATATTCATACCCTACTCCTCAAGCATCGCCAAAAACTCTTCCTCACTCACCACCTTGATACCCAGTTTTTCCGCTTTGGTTAGCTTAGAGCCAGCTTTATCCCCTGCCAGTAGCGCAGTCGTTTTGGCGGAGATGCTACCTGAGACTTTTGCGCCTAGCGCTTGTAGTTTGGCTTTGGCTTCATCACGCGCCATGCTATCGAGCGCACCCGTGATGACCCACGTTTGCCCATCGAGTGGCAGACCTTCTGAGGCGACCTGCTCAACCTTGTCCCAATGCACACCCGCCTCGCGTAATGCGTTGATGACCTCAATATTGTGCGGCGCGCGGAAGAACTTATAGGTCAGCTCGGCAGTGATTTCTCCGACATCGGGCGTTTTTATCAAGGTCTCAATACTAGCTGCCATGAGGCTATCTAAGTCGCCAAACTGCTGAGCAAAATTCTGTGCTGTGCCCTCACCAACACCGCGAATACCAAGCGCATAGATAAAGCGAGCCAGTGTCGTCTGCTTACTGGCTTCGATAGCATCGATGATGTTTTGAACCGATTTTTCACCCAATTTTTCAAAGTTAATCAGCTCGTCCTGATGATTGTGCAGCTGGTAAATATCTGCGACCGTTTTGACCAAACCATGCTCAAAAAAGCTAATCAGCCAGCTTGCGCCGAGCCCGTCGATATCCATGGCACGGCGTGAGACAAAATGAATGAGCGCCTCGGTCTGCTGGGCTGGGCAAAACAGACCGCCACTGCAGCGCGCCAGCGCTTCGTCTTCTGGCAGGACCACAGGCGAGTCGCAGACAGGGCAGGTCGATGGCAGTGTCACTGGCTCAGAATCCTCTGGACGCTGATCGTGCCAGACGCGCGTGACTTTGGGAATGACGTCTCCTGCCCGATGAACGCTGACCATATCGCCTGCACGCACGTCTAAACGCTGAATCTCACCAAAGTTATGCAAGGTGACATTGCTGACGGTGACGCCGCCCACTTTTACTGGCTCAAGCTTACCGACGGGTGTGATTTGTCCCGTTCGCCCCACTTGCCACTCGATATCGTTTAGACGCGTCATGACCGTTTCGGCAGGGAATTTATACGCAGTTGCCCAGCGTGGCTCCCGAGATAAAAAACCCAGCTGCTGCTGCAGTGCCAAATTATTGACCTTAATCACCATCCCATCGATTTCAAACGGCAGATCGCTACGCGCCTCAATCACAGACTCATAATAGGCTTGTGCCGCGCGTGGATTTTGTACCACTTCTACCGCGCTGACCGTAAAGCCAATGTCTGTTAACCATGCGAGCGCTGCTGATTGAGTATCGATACTCTCAGGTAGACCTTGATTGACCGAATAGCCATAAAATGCGAGTGGACGACTGGCGGCCACGCTTGGGTCTAGCTGACGTAAGCTTCCAGCGGCGGCATTGCGTGGATTGGCAAAAGTTTTACCCTCGTTCTCTTCAGCTAGTCGATTGAGACGCTCAAAGCCTGCCTTTGGCATGAGCACTTCACCGCGAACTTCTAGCAGCTCGATATCAGCAGCAGCGGCTAACCATAAGGGCAGATTACGAATGGTTTTGGCGTTTTGGGTGATGTCCTCCCCCGTTTGCCCATCACCGCGCGTGACCGCTTGCACAAACTTGCCATGCACGTATTTTAACGAGACCGCCAAGCCATCTAGCTTTAGCTCCATCTCATATTCAGGATTCTGTTGCGAGACGCTAAGACGGTCATTGACGCGGCGCATAAAATCACGCAGATCATCGTATTCAAAGACATTGCCCAGCGATAGCATCGGGATGTCATGGGTGACTTGGGTAAAAGCAGACAGTGGCATATCGCCGACTTGATTGATCGGGCTATCAGGCTGCACCAAATCTGGATAGGCTTCTTCTAGCTCAAGTAAAGAGCGGCGCAATTGATCGTATTCGCTGTCTTCTAAGGTAGGATTGTCGAGCACATAATACGCATAGTTATGCGTTTTAATCGCATCGATAAGTGCGCGCATTTGGATAACGATATCGTCGTGTGTGTCAGTGACATTAGAGGATTGCGCAGGTGTTTTTTGAGGGGTTTTACTTTGCGCAGCAGTCGGTAAGATAGGATCAGTCATAGTCGGCGTCTTTACGGTTCAAGATACCGATATGATAACAAGTTTGACAAATACTCGGATGAAATTTTATCAAAAACTACCGCTAATCCTAAATAAAATAAGGACACGCATTATCATGCGCTACTGGGATAAGTTTTTTTTGCTTACTGTGCCTTCGCCGGCAGAGGCTGCGCAAAACCTGTCCCAGTAGCCCTCTAATTATTTTATAGTGGATAAAGTGTCGTGTTATAAAATATATAAACCATAAAAAAGGCAAATAACGTCAATCGCTATTTGCCTTTGAGATATTTGAGATAACGGATAAGCACTTTTAAATGCTGGTTTGCTTGGCCTTTAAGCGCTTAGCCTTCAAGCGCTTAGCCTTCATAGTCGCGGACTTGGTTACGCAGCTGCTGCTTGTATTCAGGGGTGATTGGCTCGTTCTCTTCATCCAGCATAATGGCGTCCAAATCGCTTGCCATCATATAAGCAATGCTCATCATACTATCGAAACTGCGGACGGCTTGTGGATGCGGTAAGGATAAAAACACCACCACGCCATTATAAGTATTGGTCGCCACACTATGCGGATCAAACGGCGCAATACCACTGTCGGTGATGCCCATCATGCTAAACCATAGCATGCCTGTGCCGTCTTTTTGCTCATAGCGATGGAACATATTCATCGCCCCATAGCGCAGACCGTATTTATCAATCAATGCCAACAAATCACGGCCACGGATGACTGCTGCTGGGCGGTCACGATACTGGTGCGGCAAGATGGTGATGTTGATGTTGTCTTTGGCATGGATTAATGGGCCGTTTTGCGCGTCATCAACAGGCTCTGACAGATGCTGATCGAGTATCGGACTATTATTGTCAAAACTTGGCTCTTCTGCGGTATCAATCGATGGCATCAGACTGTCTGTCGCCGACACCAAGCTTGAAAACGCATCAGGCTCTTGCTCGATATGCATCTGCTCAGCGGCTTCTACAAACTCAGCATTATCGGTACGCTGCTGCTCATCTTGCCAGCGGGCATAGTCGGCATTTTCGTTGGTATGGCTATCCTCGCTCCCATCACCGCGTCCAGCCGTCAACTGCGCATCGACATTGGTGTGCGCTTGGGTCAAGGGTTCTTCTTCAACGACCGCATTCAAATAACTACGATCAGGGCCGATACTCGTCTCGCCGGCGACCGTATCATCCAAGTCTGGCTGGTCGACGATATTGCGCTCATGACGCGGTATGATGGGGATACCGTTTTTATCATAATTGACCGCTACCGCCTCAGCATCTTTACGGCGCTTAAAGCTACGAATGACCATAAACAGCCCTGCAAGCACGATAAATGCGGCAATGGCGATCAATATAAACTGAATAGCGGTCATGAGAAACACATCCTAATATATGACAAAAGGGAATACACAAGAGGGGATAAATGGCAATAGTCTAGCATGGCTAATTCATATCGTCACCATATAGTCATCGTTTATCGTCAGCCCGACACACTTGCGTGATATGACAACCTCAGTCCTAACTATACCATTAGCACGGGCTGTCAGTGATCAATTATTTGTGCGATTCAGCCCTGCCCTTAATCAGCAAGGTAACGTGCCGCCTCATCAAGTGACACACTGACCAAAGTCGACACACCGGCGCTTGGCATGGTGATGCCCTTTAGCTCATCAGCAATTTGCATCGTCAGCTTATTGTGACTGATAAAGATAAACTGCAAGTCATCTGCTAACTCGTGAATTAAACTGGTAAAGCGGGCAACGTTGGCGTCATCAAGTGGGGCATCGACTTCATCAAGCACACAAAATGGGGCAGGATGCTGCTTAAATATCGCAAAGATAAGGCTCAGTGCCGTCAGCGTTTTTTCACCGCCCGATAACACAGCAAGGCGACTGTTACGTTTGCCTTTTGGCTGTGCCATCAAGGTAAGGCCTGCCCGCCACTGCTCAGATTTATGTTGATCAGCGGGTATATGAGCTGGCATATCATCCGTGTTTAAGGTCAAACTTGCTTGCCCGCCACCAAAAACTTTGGCAAATAGACTGGCAAGCTCATTATTGACGGCACCTAACGTCTGCATAAACAGTGTCTTAGTGGTTTCATCAATTGACGCAATCGCCTGCGTCAAGGTGTCTATACTCGCCGCAATGTCTGCTGTCTGCTGCGCCAATGGCTCTAAGCGCTCATTGACTTCCGCCAATTCTGCCACTGCCGCCAGATTGACCGCGCCAATTTTGCCTAACTGCTGCTCAAGCTTTTTGTGTTCCCTCTCAAGCTCAGCGATTTTATCTGGGCGCACGCGGCGATCATGCGCGATAAAATCCGCCAGTAGATTTGAGACACTGGTGTGTTGCGGCGGCGGCTGTCGTAAGTTTGACGGCGCTTTATACTTATCACTTGCACGATAGTAAGCAGTTAAGGCGTCATGCGTCTGGCTGCTGGCGTCATCCAAACGTGCCGCGCTTAGTGCCAGCTCAGTGGCATGATGGGCAAGCTCACTTTGCTGACTTTGTAGCGTCTGTTGTAGCGTATCTAGCGAGGTCTGCTGCTGAGTATAGTCCTGCTTAAGTAACGTCAGCGCGGTCTCACGCTCTGTTAGTAGGGCTTGCTGCGCATCGCGTGCTGTCTGTGCATCTTGCAATGCCGCTTGCAGTGCTGGCAGTTTATTTTGCTGCTGCTCATAACTTGCGTTTAGCCGCTGCTCGCTTTGTAGTGATTTCTCCTGCTGCTGAGTGGCCCGCTCAAGGCTGCTCATGATGTGTTCTAGACGCATCTCGCTTTGTTGAATACGAAGCTGCAAGGCTTGCCAAGCGTCGTCATCTGCTTGACGCGCGCGGGTAAGCTCACTGCGCTCGGCTTGCAACTGCTGGCTTCTCGCCCGTGCATCCGCTATTTTTGGCGTCAGCGCTGCTGTCTCATTGTGAATGTGCTGCTGCTCATGATGAAGCGTTTGCTGCTCTTGCACCAGTTCTTGTTGCTCTTGTTCAAGTGCGGCTTTATCAGTATTTAGACGGTGGTTATCGGCTTGCAAGCGCTCAGCATTGGCGCGCTGCGTGGTAAGTTGCTGCTGGTATCGATGCTTGTCACGGATGAGTTGCTCAGATTGCGCGCGCGTTTCCTCGACATTGACCGTTACCGCATCATGGTCGCGCTGACTGTCAGCGATGGCTTTTTTCTGATCTTGTATGGTCGTTTCAATCTCATCAAGCGCTTCTTCTAACGCTTGCAAACGGGTGCGCTGCTGCAAGCGCTGCGTGAGGAACTGATTACCGCTGTCATTTTGACCATCTTGCGCACCAGCAAAATTACTGAGGTTCAGCGTACCCTGACGACTCAGCAGCCAACCATCAGTGCTTAGCAAAATGGCGGAGGCTGGTAGGTTTTTTAAGACTTCCACAAGCGCGTCTAGATTTTGTTCGTCATTTATATCAGCCGATGCCACATACAAATAACACTGCTGCCAAAGCGCCAACGCGGGCTGCGAAATCAGCTCGGATAAAGGCCATACCTTATCAGCCACGGTATCGGACAAAGGCTGGATAAACGGATCTACGCTACCCTCACTTTGCTCAACAGATAACCATAAACTATGCCCTGTCTCTATGGCCGACGTATCTTGTTTATTGGTACTTTGATTTTGCCCAGTTTGATACGTCAATACCTCTGTGACATGAGGCGCAAGCGCTTGCCATAAGCTAGATACTTTTTGCGACTCTTCATGACTGTTATCTGCAATTGCTGGAGGGTTTTGATTGGCGGCCAGCACGTGGCTATCTAACCACAGCGCCAATACGCTATCGAGTAGCGGTGCGTACTCTCGCCCTTTTGCGCTTAACTCAATCTGCTCACGCAATGTGGTCACGGCTAATTTATTATAATCGCTGACCACGTTATTTTTTGAATCAGTCGTTAAAGCAGAAGCTTTTTGCTGAGATTTTGAGGTTGGTTTGGGATGCAGTATCCGATGCAGGGTCTCATACTCACCTGCCAATAACGCATGACGTTTTTCATGCTCACCCAGCTCGCGCTGCTGCATTATTAGGCTTTGCTGCAGATGCTGTGCTTGCGGCTGTAATTCCGACAACCGCTCATCGACGCTGTCTTGTTGCCGTTCAATCTGCTGTAGTTGTGTATTTAGCGCGTCAACTTGCGTCTTTAGTGTCTGAGACAAAGCGTGCGTATCTGTATTTTCTGGTACATCGTTATTATCAGAAGGCGATAGTGACTGTTGTAATTGCTGCCACAGATGTTGCCAGTTTTGCTGGCGGCGCTGCCATTTATCATAATTTTGCTGATAGCGCTTTTGCGATTGGGCATTAATCGCTTGCTGCTGCTCAAGCGTACGAGCGTTATCCTGCAAACGCGATAGCTGGTTTTGTGCTTCATGCCACGCGCGTTGTAACGGTTGCTCATTGCGTTTATGCGACTCACGTTTGCAGCTCAGCTCAGTCAGCTGCGGACGCAACTCATTTAGTATGTTCTGCTGCTTGGTTTGCTGCGCCTTTAACTGATTCATGTCAGTGACTGCTTGCTCACGCTGCTCATCTAGGCTGGCTAATTGCTGCTCAACGGCTGTCAGCTGTGAGGTTGCATCGCTCAGCTTGTGCTCAGCTTGTTGATGGCTTAGCTGCTGCTGATAATGCGCACTTTGCGCCTCGTCTTTTAGCCATTGCTCTTGGTTGATGTGAGCGGCAAGCTTATCTTGCTTGGCTTTTAAACTCTCATAGCTGGCTTGTAAGGTGGCGACCTCGGCCGCGCTACGCTCGTGGGCTGCTTTTTGCTGCTGCTGAGCGTGTTTGGCTTGATACAACTGTTGAATGGCGAGCTGCTGCTGAATATCAGCAAGCGTTAAGGCCAGCTCTTCATAGCGCTGCGCACTGGCGGCTTGCTTAGACAGTGTCTTTTGTTGGCGTACCAATTCGCTTTGCATGTCATGCAGACGGGCCAGATTTTCTTGGGTTTTCTCAAGCTTTTTTTGGGTTTCTTCACGGCGTGCTTGATAGCGCGAGACGCCTGCTGCCTCTTCGATAAACTCACGCAGCTGCATGGGGCTAGACTCGACGATACGTCCAATCATGCCTTGCTCAATGACGGCATAACTGCGGGCGCCAAGTCCCGTACCCAAAAACACATCGACGACATCACGGCGGCGACATCGCGTGCCATTGATAAAGTAATCTGAGCGACCCTCTAGATTTACCTGACGGCGGACGGACAGCTCTTGATAAAGATTAAACTCATGGCGAATGCCCGTTTGCTCATCTTGGGTATGCTCAAAAGTCAGCTCGACACTGGCGACACTTTTGGCAGCCTTGTCCTGCGTACCAGCAAAGATCACATCACTCATCGCGCCACCACGTAGCTGCTTGGCAGAGGTCTCGCCCAGCACCCAGCGGATGGCGTCAATAACGTTGGATTTGCCGCAGCCGTTCGGCCCGACAATGGCGGTAATGCCATGACGAAAGGTAAAAGTCGTTGGATTGGCAAAGGATTTAAAGCCTGCCAGCTTTAGAGATTTTAGGCGCATGAAGGATCAGTAAACTTAGCAAAAACAGGCGGCTATTCTACCTGAAATGAGGATGGGTTTTTAGGGTTTGTCTGAGTCAATTAAATCACTCCAATCGCGCTTAATAACAACTGTCCCCCTGCAAATAATAACAGCACCCCAAATGCACGCTTAAGCATAAGGGCCGGCAGTACATGGGCGAGCTTGGCACCGACTTTTGCCATCGCAAAGCTAGCCACTGAAATGCACAAAAATCCTGTGACATGCACAAACCCTATCGTGCCCTCAGGCAGATTGACCACGTCTTGGCCAAACCATGCAAACCCTGCTGCGCCCGCCAGCGCAATCGGTAGACCACACGCCGCAGACGTACCAACCGATTGTTTCATCGGTAGTCCTGCCCAGTTCAAAAACGGTACGGTCAAACTACCACCGCCAATCCCAAAGATAGACGATGCCATGCCAATGCCCGTACCCGCACCAAACTGTACGCCAGTAGAGGGTAAGGGTTTACCCAACTGCTCTTTGTTAGAAAAAAACAGCATCTTTAAAGCGACCAGAAGCGCGCCAACACCGATGATGGCCTGCAACGCCTTGCCATCAATCATATCCGCGATACCAGCGCCGACCAGACTACCGATGACCAAGCCCAGCGCCATTTTTCGCCATACTTCCCAGCGCACACCGCCGCGCTTATTATGAGCAGTGAGTGAGCTGATCGAGGTCACAACGATGGTCGCAAGGGAGGTGCCAATGGCCAAATGCGTCACTACTTCTGGCGAAAAATCGTAAGCAGTGAAAATCCAGACCAGTGCTGGTACGATAATCATACCGCCGCCCACGCCAAATAAGCCCGCGCTGACACCCGCAAATGCCCCTGCAATTACAAACCACACATATAACATCATTGAATCAGCCTTTTATCACGCTTGTTTTTTATGATACTGGTATTTTAGAAACCACTTACCTACAGTCGATTGACCTTAAAAAGGATACAGCGCTACTGACAGCGCTACTAGTAGAACTCTTCTGTATCATCGAACCACGTTTGCGAACGGCAAGCCATAAAATCATATCAGTAGCACATGACTATGCACGACTTTTTTATTTTAAGCTAAAGATCTTGTGGCGCTCGATTGAATTTGCCAAAACATAATCTGACCTTTATGCTGTCTGTTTTATACTGTTTACTAGTGGCCATTTTTTAGTGGTGATCTTTTTAGTGATGACCGCCTATCAAATAGTGACGGTTTATTATGATGGCTACTCAGTATATCAAAGATTCCCCATGCGACATTAACCACATCGACGAAACTTATGCTGCCACCTGACCATTTATCTGACTATACATCCGATTCCATATCCGATTTCGAGGTATCTGACTCTGAGTCATTCGTGCTGGACCACTTACCTGAGCTCAACCACCGCCACCTTGCCAGTAGCAGATCAACCAACAGCGAGCTGATAGCAGACGTGCAAGATGGCACGCTAAACCCTGCCAAGATGCATCTATTGACCGCAGAAACCCAAAGCTCAGGTCGTGGACAACACGGGCGCTCATGGCAGTCACCGCGCGGCAATGTCTATCTGTCGTTATATCATCCAGTGCACATGCCAGTGAGTGGTTTATTGTCCTTAATTATTGGGGTTGAGCTGGCCAAAATGCCCGTCATCCAGACCTTAAATGAGCAGTTGCAAGCACAAGGTCTGACGCCAATTGGAGTGAAATGGGCAAATGACTTGGGTTTTTACCAGCCGCAAAATCAGACCAAAAACCCAGAACAAACTGGGCTGGATAGCTCAGTAGTGGATAGTGCGGCTTTACATCAGCAAACGTTGCCCTTTCACAAACTGGCTGGCATTTTGATAGAGCCAGTGACACAAGCGGGTAAATTGGTGGGCGTCGTGATGGGCATTGGCTTAAACGTACAGACCGCCCCCAAGCTAACAGCACAAACTGCTGAAGGCATGAGTTATCAAGCGATTAGCCTGCAGGATATTTGTGAGACGCTAAAACTCGATGCCCATACTGTGAGACTACCAAGCCTAAAAACGCTGTACCAGCAAATGAGCAAAGCGTTGATGGCAGCGATGACACGCTTTGAGCATCTAGGGCTGGAGAGGCCAACCGGTCATACCTATTATTTGGACAGCTTTTTAAAGCAGTTTGCCACGATGGATGCGTTGGCAGATCTACGCTTACGCGTCACCCAAGATTACAACAATCAAGAACAAATCGTGATGGGCGATGCTTGCGGTGTCGATACAAACGGATGTTTGCAATTACGCCAAGATAACGGTAAGATTTCTGCGCTTTTTACCGGACGCATCGACGTTATTCATCAGGTTTAAACCGCTTATTTAACGAGCAACCACCGTGAGGCAAGTGTCAGCTTAGTGTGTTGATCACAGGCTTACTGGATATAAAGGGAATTTTATGCTCTGGCTTGATCTTGGAAATACCCGCCTTAAATACTGGCTTACCGATGATATCGGGCAGATAGTCGCGCATGATGCCAAGCAACATCTGCAAGCACCTGCCGAATTATTGATGGGTCTGACCGACCGCTTTGAGCGTTATGCACCCGACTTTATTGGGATTTCATCCGTCCTAGGTGACGATCTCAATGTTAAGGTCTCAGACACCTTAAGCCGTCTAAATATCCCGTTTGATTTTGTGCATGTCAATGCAGCGCACCCGCTTATGAATAGCGCCTACAATGACCAGCAGCTCGGCTGTGATCGCTGGCTACAAATGCTAGGGGCGGTCGATAAGAAAAAACGTCAATGTGTGATTGGCTGCGGTACAGCCGTAACGATTGATTTGATCGATCATGCCGAGCATTTGGGCGGTTATATTTTCCCCAGTATTTATCTGCAACGTGAGTCCCTGTTCTCTGGCACCAAGCAAATCACCATCTCTAACGGGTCTTTTGATAGCGTCGGTCAAGGAGTGACCACCCAAGATGCGGTACATCGCGGGATATTATTGTCGATTGTTGGCGCGATCAATGAGATTAGTCATCGACACCCTAACTTTGAAATGATTATGACGGGCGGCGATGCGGCCATTATTGCCCAACACGTCAACCGCCCTGTGCACCTGCGTGATGACTTATTATTAAACGGCTTGGCGCGTTATTTCGACCACAGCAAACAGCCGTAACTTTTTATGAACCTTGTGAAATCAGCATAAAAAAGCAGTACATCTTAGGTGTACTGCTTTTTTGGTTATCACGATAGTCCATTCTATTTAAAACCGATACAGAGTGAATGGGATGAATTGCCTATGCAAGCACTACATCAAGTAGGCTTAGCAAGTTTCACAAAGGTAGTCGGCCTTTTTGAGTTTGGTACTACTTAGTTTCGTTAAACAGCTCACGACCGACCAACATACGACGAATCTCGCTGGTCCCTGCGCCAATCTCATACAGCTTGGCATCGCGCCAATAGCGACCGAGTGGATACTCGTTGGTATAACCATTACCGCCAAATATTTGAATGCCCTCGCCCGCCATCCAAGTCGCTTTTTCTGCGCACCATAGAATGACACTGGCACAGTCTTTACGTACCTCTCGACTGTGACCGGCTCCGCGTTGGTCTAGCATGTCGAGGTTCTTACCGACGGTGTATAGAAAGCTACGTCCTGCTTGCAGTACCGTATACATATCGGCAACTTTGCCTTGTATCAACTGGAACTCACCAATGGCTTGACCAAACTGCTTACGATCATGGATATAAGGCACGACATTGTCCATCACCGCTTGCATGATGCCGATAGGACCTGCGGCCAGTACGGCACGCTCATAATCTAGGCCACTCATCAGCACCTTAACGCCTTCATTGAGACCGCCCAAGATATTTTCGCTTGGTACTTCGACATTGTTAAACGTCATCTCACCCGTATGGCTACCGCGCATGCCAAGCTTATCTAGCTTTTGCGCGGTACCAAAGCCTTCCATGCCTTTTTCGATAATGAAAGCCGTCATGCCTTTAGCGCCCATCTCAGGATTGGTCTTGGCATACACCACCATCACATCAGCATCAGGTCCATTGGTGATCCACATTTTGCTGCCGTTTAGCACATAATGACCATTTTTTTCTTCTGCTTTTAGCTTCATACTGACGACATCTGAGCCAGCACCCGTCTCACTCATCGCAAGCGCACCGATGAATTCACCGCTGATGAGCTTTGGCAGATACTTTTGCTTTTGGGCCTCAGAGCCGTTACGTTTGATTTGATTGATACACAGATTGGAATGCGCCCCATAGCTCAGCGCCACCGAGGCTGACGCGCGGCTGATTTCTTCCATGGCGACCATGTGTGCAACGTAGCCCATGTTAGAGCCACCGTACTCTTCAGGAACGGTAATGCCATGCAGGCCGATGTCACCCATCTTTTGCCATAAATCCATGGGGAATTCATCACTGCTGTCGATTTCGCTTGCGCGTGGGGCGATTTCTTTTGCCGCAAACTGCTGCACCACATCACGTAGCGCATCGATATCTTCGCCGAGCTGAAAGCTCAAACCAGGTAAACTCATAACCATTCCTTGTATTTTAATATTTAGTTTTTACAATCGTTTTTTAAGACTGACGTTTATTAATTAGAGCACGGGCCACGTTTGAGCCGTTAGCACGCCCTAAAAATTTACTGATACGCTCGCCTGCCACGACCAATTTATCCAAATCTATTCCCGTGCTGATACCCATGCCGTGTAGCATATAAACCACGTCTTCGGTTGCGACATTACCCGTGGCCCCTTTGGCATACGGACAACCGCCCAGCCCAGCGACTGAGGTATCAAATTCACTGACGCCCATTTGTAGGGCAGCCAAGGTATTGCTTAATGCCTGACCATAAGTGTCATGAAAGTGCCCCGACAGCATCGCGATGTCAGCATGTTCAAGTGCAGCTTGCAGGGCGCGCTGTACCTTGAGCGGTGTACCAACACCAATGGTATCAGCAATACCAATCTGTTCAGAGCCAATCTCTATCAATCGTTTGGTCACATAAGCCACTTGGCTAGGGTCAATATCGCCCTCATAAGGACAACCGACCGTACAAGAAATGACGCCGCGTACTTTGATGCCGTGCGCTTTTGCAGCAGCAGCAACGGGCGCAAAACGCTCAATACTCTCATCAATACTGCAATTGATGTTCTTTTGGCTAAAGGCTTCACTGGCTGAGCCAAAAATGACGATTTCATCTGGACGATGCACAATAGCATTTTCAAAGCCGCGCATATTGGGCACCAGTACTGAATAGCGAACGTCTGGCTGCCGCGTAGGCGCCAGTGCTTCTAGTAGTGCGCTGTTATCGCCCATTTGCGGTACCCACTTTGGTGAGACAAAGCTAGTAACCTCTAATTTTTTGATACCTGCTGCGACCAAATCATTAATGAGCGCCTGCTTGACAGCCGTCGGCACCATCATCGATTCGTTTTGTAGTCCATCACGCGGGCTGACATCAACGATGGTGACGTGGTCTGGATATGAGTGACTCATGCTTGTCATCCTTTTAGTTATTCGCCTTTTTATAAAGGTCTGTCAGCTACTAGCCTTCACTATCGATGCGCAATAGCTCATCACCATCAGCGACCAAGTCACCTGGGGCAAATAATAGCTCTGCCACCACACTATCAGTCGGCGCGGTAATGGTGTGCTCGATTTTCATGGCTTCGATGACAGCAAGAGGCTCACCTTTTTTGACAGTGTCGCCTATCGCTACTTTAAAGGCAACCACTTGCCCTGGCATTGGCGACTTCAAACTGCCAACCGCTGCCGTGTCCTCACCCACATGTGCCATGATATCAATCAGCGTAATCTCATCGCGTCCACCATCCGTGAACACATAAACCGTCTCATGATGCACCCAGCTTTGAGCACTGATACGTGCGCCCTCTAACCACAAGGTATGATTGTGCGCATCACGGCTGGCATAGCTGACTTGCCCTTCATAAGCCATTTCGGTTTGCGCGGCTACATTACTATTGTTATTGTCCTGCGTATTCGCGATTTCTTTTTCAATGACAAGTGTAAAGCTACTGAGATTTTCGCTGCCTTTTTTACTATCAGCACAATCTGCATTGTGCCAATTGCTGATACGCGCGCGGTAGGACTGCTCATCATAAACCAAGCTAAATGATCGAGTATAATCATTATAAGCACGGAAACCGGTAGGCTTACTAAACGGGTCTGTACTAGAGCGTTGCGCGGTGGCTTCAGTGGCAAGCTGCTGCGTGATAGCCGTCACCACCAGCGTCGATAGGTTAAGTGGATGCTGATCAAAAAGCACCTCGCGCTCGCGCTCTATCAACGCGGTATCCAGATTGGCCCCGCTAAACGAATCGGTATTTAAAATATGACGCAAAAATGCCACGTTGTTTGGCAAACCCACAATACGCGTCTGCGCCAAGGCACGATCAAGTCTCGCAAGCGCTTGCTCTCGTGTGGGTGCATGCACGATAAGCTTGGCAATCATAGAATCATAAAAAGGACTGATGACATCGCCCTCTCGTACGCCATCGTCGATACGCACATCACTAATATTAAAGGTGCTGTGCTCAGGTTTTTGATAAGTAAACAACGTCCCTGTCGCTGGCAAGAAGTTATTGTCAGGGTTTTCAGCACAGATGCGCGCCTCAATGGCATGGCCATTGATGACCAGCTCGTCTTGCGTTTTTGGTAGTGGCTGACCTGCGGCGACCAAAAGCTGCCACTCGACCAAGTCCACCCCAGTGATGGCCTCACTGACCGGATGCTCAACTTGCAAACGCGTGTTCATCTCCATAAAATAAAAATTCATCGAGTCTTCGCGCTGCTCAACAATAAATTCAACCGTGCCTGCACCCACGTAATCAACGGCACGCGCAGCTTCGATCGCAGCGGTTCCCATCGCTTCACGCATGGCAGCATCAACACCGGGAGCTGGCGCTTCTTCTAATACTTTTTGATGGCGACGCTGCACGGAGCAATCACGTTCAAACAGATGCACATAATTGCCTTGGGTATCACCAAATACTTGGATTTCGATATGGCGCGGTTTTAGCGCATATTTCTCGATCAAAACTTGATCATTGCCAAAACTGGTGATCGCTTCACGGCGGCACGAGTCGAGCAGGTCAATAAAATCGCTACTTTGCTCAACGATACGCATGCCTTTACCGCCGCCGCCAGCGCTCGCTTTTATCAAGACAGGATAGCCAATATGATCTGCCTGCTGCTGCAGAAATTCTGCGTCTTGGTTGTCACCGTGATAGCCCGGTATCAGTGGCACACCAGCGGCCTCCATCAAGCGCTTAGACTCAGACTTGCCACCCATAGCACGGATAGCATCAGCCGATGGACCGATAAATACCAAGCCAGCCTCTTGGCAAGCTTGGGCAAAATCTGCGTTCTCACTTAAAAACCCGTAGCCTGGATGGATGGCCTGTGCGCCCGTCTGTTTGGCGATAGCAATAATAGCATCGCCTTTTAGGTAGCTGTCTTTTGGCGCAGAGCCGCCCAGATAGATCGCCTCATCACAGACAGCCACATGCTTAGCACTGCGGTCTGCATCAGAATAAACAGCGACGGTGCTGACACCTAACCGCTTGGCAGTCGCGGCCACTCGGCAAGCAATTTCGCCACGGTTGGCGATTAGAATTTTAGAAAACATAACTATCCCTGTGTCTTATCGTTTTTATTTGACGGCTTGTCTATTTTTTATTGCTGGTCTGCTGTCAGTTAATCTACTGTCAGCCAATCAGGCTTGCGCTTTTGCAAAAAGGCTTGCACGCCCTCCTTACCTTGCTTTGATGAGCGGATATCAGCGATCCCTTTTACGGTATCGGCAATCAACTCATCGGTGATCGGTGCGCCAGCGATTTCGTGTAATAGCTGCTTGCAGGTCTTGACCGCGTCAGGGCTGTTTTTGACGACTTTGGCACAGAATGCAGCCACCTCGTCCTCCAGCCCCTCTTCACTGACCCGCTCATGGATAAAGCCCAGCTGACGCGCTTTTTTGGCATCAAAAACCTCAGCACTTAAAAAATAACGCTGCGATGCTCGTGCGCCTAGCGCTCGGATAACGTAAGGACTGATAGTCGCAGGTGCTAGTCCCAAGCGCACTTCACTCAGACAAAAATTAGCAATCTTAACGGCGATGGCCACATCGCAGACAGCGACTAGTCCCATACCGCCTGCATAGACGTCGCCTTGGATTGCCGCAACCGTTGGCTTGGGACACTCATAAATGGTCTTGAGCATTTGTGCCAATTTATCCGCGTCCGCTAGGTTTTCCTTATAGCTGAAATCTGCCATGGCACGCATCCAGTTCAGATCAGCGCCAGCACAAAACGCCTTGCCAGCAGCCGCTAAAACGATCACTCGCACATTATCATCAGCGCCAAGCGTGGTAAAAACTTCTGTCAGCTCGGCAATCATCTCATCATTAAAAGCATTGCGTATCTCAGGGCGATTCAATGTCACCGTCGCGACATGCTGCTTGATATCTACCAGCAAGCTTTTATAATTGTTTGTCTCTTTTTGCATTGTCTTCTCTTTTTTCAGTCCCTATCCGCTGTCTTTACTCACGAATATATTTGTTAAGCATCGTTGAATCGTAAAACTAGTGACTCAGCGTTCACTACATTCTAAAAACACCATAAGTCGTCTCTTCAATTGGTGCGTTGTAGGCTGCGCTCAGTCCTAAGGCTAGTACCTGACGCGTATCAGCAGGATCAATCACACCGTCATCCCATAGACGCGCCGTGGCATAATACGGATGACCTTGCTCTTCGTACATCTCACGAATCGGCGCTTTAAAGGCCGCTTCGTCTTCATCACTCCACGCCTCACCTTTGCGGTCAAAATTATCACGCTTGACGGTTGCCAAGACCGATGCTGCTTGCTCACCGCCCATCACGGAGATACGGGCGTTTGGCCACATCCATAAGAAACGCGGGCTATACGCGCGGCCGCACATACCATAGTTGCCAGCGCCAAATGAGCCGCCGACGATGACCGTGAATTTTGGTACTTTTGCATTGGCCACCGCCATGACCATCTTGGCACCATGACGGGCAATGCCTTCGTTTTCGTATTTACGACCAACCATAAAGCCCGTGATATTTTGCAAAAACACCAATGGGATTTTACGCTTACAGCACAGCTCAATAAAATGCGTGCCTTTTTGTGCTGATTCACTAAACAAGATGCCGTTATTGGCAATGATACCGACGGGCATACCCTCGATATGAGCGAAGCCGCAAACCAGTGTCGTGCCAAAACGTGCTTTAAACTCATCAAATGCACTGCCATCAACGATACGGGCAATGATTTCTTTGATATCAAACGGCTTGCGTTTGTCCGTTGGAATGACACCATATAGCTCTTTGGCATCATAACGTGGCGGCTTGGGTACAATTTGATTGGGAATATTTTTGGCAGGACGATTTAGATGGCTGACGATATTACGGGCGATGGATAACGCATGGGTATCGTTTTGCGCTAGATGATCGACCACGCCTGATAGCCGCGTATGCACGTCACCGCCGCCCAAGTCTTCGGCGCTAACCTCTTCACCTGTGGCGGACCACCTAAAAAGATGGTGCCTTGATCTTTAACAATGATAGATTCATCGCTCATCGCTGGCACATACGCGCCGCCAGCTGTACAGCTGCCCATAACTACGGCAATCTGCGGAATACCTGCCGCACTGAGGTTGGCTTGATTAAAAAAGATACGGCCGAAATGCTCTTTATCAGGGAACACGTCATCTTGATTGGGTAAGTTGGCACCACCCGAATCGACTAGATACACACATGGCAAATGATTTTCTTGCGCGATTTCTTGCGCGCGCAGATGTTTTTTGACGGTCATTGGATAATATGTGCCGCCTTTTACCGTGGCATCATTACAGACAATCATACACTCCGTGCCATTGATACGGCCGATACCTGCAATCACGCCCGCCGCCGGAATATCTTCGCCATACATGTCGTGCGCGGCCATCGGAGCCACTTCTAAAAATGGCGTGCCGACATCCAGCAAACGCTCGACCCGCTCACGTGGCAGCAATTTACCGCGCGCCAAATGCTTGGCTCGTGCGCGCTCTGAGCCGCCTTGGGCAACTTTACGCAGATGCACATACAAATCATCAACGATCTCTTGCATGGCGGCACTGTTTTGCTGAAAATCGCTTGAGTTCGGACTCAATTTACTGGTTATGATAGCGCTCATGATATCCCTTTTCTTTGTTGCATAAATGCGAGTCACTTTTTTCTTTTCGTCTCGACTCATCATAATGATTGTCAATAGTACTGATGCTAAATGGTCTTTAGCACTATAAGCTAACTAGGCAATTTACTCTAAGCCCAACTCTTCTGTCATTTGCTCGATGATTTTATATTTTTGAATCTTGCCAGTGATGGTCATTGGGTATTCCGTCACGAAGCGATAGTAGGTCGGCACTTTATAATGAGCGATATGCTCACTACAAAACTCACGTACTTCCTCTTCAGTCAGGCAGCCAGGCTCTTTTGGAATAATCCAAGCGGCCAGTACTTCGCCATAACGCGCGTCTGGTATACCAACGATTTGTACGTCACGAATTTTTGGATGACGATATAGATAGTTTTCGATTTCTACCGGATAGATGTTTTCGCCGCCGCGGATGACCATGTCTTTACTACGACCGACGATTTTGACATAGCCATCTTCATCCATCGTGGCCAGATCACCGGTGTGCATCCAGCCATCTTGGATGGACGCGCGGGTTTTAAAGCGGCTGCCCCAATAGCCTTTCATCACCGAATAGCCACGTGTGAGCAACTCACCGGTCTCGCCGATCGGGACGATATCGCCCGTTTCTGTATTGATAACCTTAACCTCAAGCGCAGGTTGTACCAGCCCTACGGTCGATACTTGCTTTTCAAGTGGCGTGTGTTCGTTGGTTTGACAAGACACCGGACTGGTCTCCGTCATCCCATAAGCAATGGTGACCTCACTCATGTGCATCTTATCAATGACGCGGCGCATCACTTCTATCGGACAACTGGAGCCTGCCATAATCCCTGTGCGCAAGGTTGATAAATCAAAATTCTCAAATTCAGGATGGTCGAGTTCGGCGATAAACATCGTTGGCACACCATGTAAACCGGTACACTTTTCTTCTTCCACCGCCTGTAAGACAGACAATGGCTCAAAGCCATCATTAGGATAAACGATACAACCGCCATGCGTGAGAATCGCTAGATTGCCAAGGACCATACCAAAACAATGATAGAGCGGTACTGGAATACACAGTCTGTCTTTTTCAGTGAGGTTCATGGCCTCACCGATAAAGTAGCCGTTATTTAAGATATTGCGATGGCTGAGCGTGGCCCCTTTTGGCGTACCCGTCGTACCACTGGTGAACTGCACATTAATGGCATCGGTGTTTTTTAGCTGGGCCTGACGCTCAGCGACGCGCGGATCATTGGCATCACCCTCAGCCATCCATGCAGAGAACTTCTGCATAAAACCAAACTCTTCATCACTGTCTGGTTCATCGATCCAAATGATGCGCTCAATCGTCGGAATCTCAATCAAGTCAAGTTGGGTATAGTCTTTATGATAAATCTCAGGGCATAGCTCACGAATCAAACTGGCGTAATCACTGCTTTTAAAGTGACGCATCAGCACCAATGCGGAGCAGCCCAATTTGTTGAGCGCGTACTGTAGCTCAAAGGTACGATAGGCAGGATTGATATTGACGAGGATGACACCAGCCTTTGCTAATTGCATCAATAGCCATTCTGCATTGTTGTGTGACCAAATGCCGATACGATCGCCAATCTCAAGTCCCATCTCAATCATCGCACTTGCCAACTGATTGACTTTTTCCTGCAGCTGTTGATATGTCCAGCGGATGTTTTGATGGCGTACCACCAGTGCGTCGCGCTCAGGATATTTGGAGACAATCGCATCAAAAAAATCACCAATGGTCGCTTCAATCAGCGGCACATCAGGACCTTTATCGTAGCTTTGGGTCAGCGGGGCATTTGCTGAGCGTACGCCCATGTTGACTTTGGGAATACTATTTAAAATAGCGTCGAAATCAGGAGTTTGCGTCATAACGAGTCCTTTCGTTTTACTTTTTATGTTGCTGATTGGTCGCCTGTGGTCACACCCTCTTCCTTGAACAGGTCTTACCTAGCGTTAGCTACTATACCGTCATAAATGAAACGCTGTCAATAATATCAATACAATATGTATCATTTAATAAGGTAGTGCCGATACTGGTATTAAGTTAAGACAAGCGAATCCCTCATTCATGTTGAATGGAATCTCTCACGCCAGATCACTCTAACGCCAATTCCTTGATCATGTGCTCGGCGATTTTATATTTCTGAATCTTACCAGTGACGGTCATGGGATACTCATCAACAAAGCGAAAGTGGGTCGGTACTTTATAATGAGCGATGTGCTCACAACAAAATTGCCTTACTTCGTCTTCGCTTAAGCTATTAGGCTCTTTTGTAATAATCCACGCGACCAATACTTCGCCATAGTGCTGATCTGGTATGCCCACAATTTGTACATCCCGAATCTTGGGATGACGATACAGATAGTTTTCGACTTCTACTGGATAGATGTTTTCGCCGCCACGAATGACCATGTCTTTACTACGTCCAACCACGGTGATGTAGCCATCTTCATCCATCGTGGCGAGGTCTCCCGTATGCATCCAACCATCCTGAATGGACGCGCGCGTTTTAAAACGACTGCCCCAATAGCCTTTCATGACTGCGTAGCCGCGCGTGAGTAGCTCACCTGTCTCGCCAATCGGGACGATATCACCCGTTTCAGTATCGACAATTTTAACCTCAAGTGCTGGCAGCACCATTCCCACGGTAGACACTCTTTTTTCCAGAGGTGTTTGCGTGCTGGTCTGACAGGAAGCGGGACTGGTCTCCGTCATCCCATAAGCAATAGTCACCCCGCTCATGTGCATCTTGTCTATAACACGGCGCATGACTTCAATAGGACACGTCGTGCCGCCCATGACGCCAGTTTGTAAACTGGATAAATCAAAATTGTCAAACTCAGGGTGATCAAGCTCCGCGATAAACATCGTTGGTACGCCAAGTAAAGCGGTGCATCTCTCTGCTTCTACCGTTTGCAGCACTGTCAGCGGATCGAAACCATCATTAGGATAAACCGCGCAACCACCGTGGGTTAAAATGGCTAGGTTACCTCCCACCATACCAAAACAGTGATAGAGCGGTAAGGGAATACACAATCTATCCTCTTCTGTCAGGCGCATTCCTTCGCCTATAAAATACCCATTGTTTAAGATATTGCGATGGCTGAGCGTGGCACCCTTTGGCGCGCCTGTCGTACCACTGGTAAACTGCACACTAATAGCATCGGTGTTTTTTAGCTGGGCCTGACGCTCAGCGACGCGCGGATCATTGACATCACCCTCAGCCATCCATGCAGAGAATTTTTGCATAAAGCTAAAGTCCTCATCGCTGTCTGGTTCATCGATCCAAATGATACGCTCAATCGTCGGAATCTCAATCAAGTCAAGCTGGGTATAGTCTTTATGATAAATCTCAGGGCATAGCTCACGAATCAAACTGGCGTAATCACTGCTTTTAAAGTGACGCATAAGCACCAATGCCGTACAGCCCAATTTGTTTAGCGCATACTGTAGCTCAAAGGTACGATAGGCAGGATTGATATTGACGAGGATGACACCAGCCTTTGCGGTCGCTAATTGCATCAATAGCCATTCAGCATTGTTATGCGACCAAATGCCGATGCGATCGCCAATCTCCAGCCCCATCTCAATCATGGCACTTGCCAACTGATTGACCTGTTGTTGTAGCTGTTGATATGTCCAGCGGATATTTTGATGGCGAGAAACCAGTGCGTCGCGCTCAGGATATTTGGAGACAATGGCGTCAAAAAAATCCCCAATGGTCGCTTCAATCAGCGGCACATCAGGACCTTTATCGTAGCTTTGGGTCAGTGGCGCGTTTTCCGAGCGTGCACCTACATTGATCGTGGGAGTATTACTTAGAATAGCGTTGAAATCAGGAGTTTGCGTCATAACGAGTCCTTTCGTTTTGCTTGTAGAGGTGCTATTGATACTGGTCAGTAGATCGTTCTTCCTTGAACAGAACTTACACAGCGTTAGCTACTATACCGCCATAAATGAAAATCTGTCAATAATATCAATACAATGTGTATCACTTAATGAGTCATTTAAAATCCTAGCTTAAAAGCAGATAGCACAAAGGCTTGACCGTCATTGGCCATAAAAAAACCAGCCACACCATTTTGGGTATGACTGGTTTAGACGTGACAAGCGACTATTAATCACTTTACTACAGATTTATCTGATAAGACTGCCAGTTTTAAGCCGCTTTCTATGCTTTAGGTGTTGGTGGCGCTTTGATGGTCACTGTGGCGCTAACTTTATGGTTATCGTCGAGCAACTCCATCACCAGCTCATCGGCGCTTTCGCTCGTCACTTGCCAGTTACCCTCAGAACGCGGTACGCCCGTTGCCATCACAGAGATGGCTTTGTTTTTTAGGCGAATCATCGGCGGTTTGTGGTCATAACCGCCATGCTCATGCCCCAAGATGTCATCAGCGATGGTCGCGGCCTGTGCCCGTAACGGCGCAACATAGCGACAGGCGACCCCATTGATCGACATACAGTCGCCAATGGCATAAATATTGTCAGTATTGGTACGCAATGTGGGCGCATCAACCACAATCCCAGTGCGGCGATCAAACTCAACACCAGCGGCAGTCGGCAACTTATCATCAACGGTCAGACCCGTACTGGCAATGACATGATCAACGAGCAAGGTTCCAGATTGCAAATCGGTGCAACTGTCAGTTGACCCTATTGGCTCATAGCTGACTTGCAACTTGCCCTCATTTCCGCTGTCACTGCTACGCGTGACTTCAGACACCTGATAACCACCCAAAAACTGAATGCCTTGTGATTTCACGGCTTGGGCAATACGAGCGGTCGCTTTGGCGGGTAGCATTTGCGATAGTGGTGCGTCATTTAAATCAATCAACGTCACTCGATGCCCTGCTTTTAGCAAGTCTTCTGCAATCTCAGTCCCAACCATGCCAGCACCGACAATAGCAACATGCTGACTGCCTGTCGCTAGCTTTTCTTGGAGCTGTCCAAAGCGTTCGATATGGTTGACGTGCCAGACCAGATCCTCCGGTAGGCTTTTTGGAAAGATAGGATGTGCGCCCATCGCCAGCACCATTTTTTCATAGCTCACCACAGTAGGAGACTCTGTTTGTTCAGTAGTAGCACACTGTACGGTTTGACTCACAGGATCAATATCGAGTACGTGGGTATTGGCAAGTAACGTCACTTGGGCGGTCTTTGCCGCATCACTTCCTGTCGCTCGCACCAAATCTGACGCCCGTTTGTTTTGGCTAATTGCCATCGTCAGCATTGGCTTGTGATAACGATCACCACTATCCGCTGTGATCAAGGTGATCGGAATGTCTGCGTCTTTCGCACGGATCGCATCGATGACATGCCAACCTGCCAAGCCTGCTCCAATAATGACGACACCATTTTCTGTTGATGTGGCCGATGTTGCCGATAGATTTTCTGCGCTCATATTAGCTCCAATATAACTGAGGAATTATTTTAATTATCAAAATATTGACCGCTATTGTATCAGTAAACAGATAGTCACTCACCTACGCATTCAGGTGTACTGACTATCTATAAACGTATTCGCAAAAAAAGCGCCTAATGCTAGACGCTACTTTTCACATAAAAAACCGTTCAATTTACACGCTAATGATTCAAAATCTTAGACAAAAACAGTTGTGCGCGCTCACTTTTTGCTCCCTCAAAAAACTCCTCCTTGCTACAGTTTTCGACGATGTGCCCTTCATCCATAAAGATGATACGATTGGCCACCTGACTGGCAAAACCCATTTCGTGCGTCACACACATCATGGTCATGCCATCACGTGTCAGCTCGACCATCACATCAAGCACTTCTTGAATCATCTCAGGATCAAGCGCCGAGGTTGGCTCATCAAACAGCATCGCCACAGGATCCATCGCAAGCGCGCGAGCAATCGCTACCCGCTGCTGTTGACCACCAGACAACTCCGCTGGGTATTTCGCTGCTTGTACCGTCAGACCGACGCGATCTAGATACGCCATGGCTTTTTGCTTGGCCTCAGACTCTTTGCGTCCCAGCACTTTAATCTGTGCAACCGTGAGGTTGTCAATGATGGTCAAATGCGGAAACAACTCAAAATGCTGAAACACCATACCCACGCGGCTGCGCAATTTAGGTAAATTGGTCTTCGGTGCCCCAACTGAGATCCCATTGACCATGATCTCACCTTTTTGAAAAGGTTCCAGCCCATTTACCGTCTTAATCAAAGTAGACTTGCCACTACCCGATGGCCCACAAACGACGACCACATCGCCTTTATGCACATGGGCGGTACAGTCCGTTAGCACTTGAAAGTCGCCATACCATTTGCTGACACTGTCCATCTCAATGACCATCTCATCACTAGCATGTCCACTGTTGGTGACCAGTCCACCAAAAGCATTCATATACGTATCAGCTTCGCTCATCACTGGCTCCTAACCACATTATTTTTGATAGTCGTCATTAATAATCGTTGTTCAACAAAATTTTTAAAATTAAAGTACGGACTAAGTTAATCTTAAAACCTTAAACGCTTTTGTAGCTGTTGCACGCCAATGGAGGCGCTCAAACTGATGACAAAATAAACGGCACCCGCCCCTAAAATATAAGGCGTCAGTAAGCCCATTAGCTCACCGCGGACATAGGCGGCGCGAAAAAAATCCGTCAGACCAATGGCAAACACCAGCGTCGTATCTTGGAATAAAATAATACACTGCTGCAAAATCAGTGGCAGCATCTTGCGAAAAGCTTGCGGCAAAATAACCAAGCGCATGGTCTGCCCATAAGTCATACCGAGCGCTTTAGCGGCATTAACCTGCCCACTACCAATCGATTGAATACCGGCACGAACCACCTCTGAGAAGTAAGCGGCCTCAAACATCATAAAGGCCACCACACACGAGGCAAAAGCCGCGTCAAGTTGTAGGTACTTACCTGCTATCCAAAAATAAATCATCGGTACGGCAAAATAAAACCACAGTAGTACCAATAGTAGCGGTACAGAACGGAAATAATTGACGTATAGCTTCGCTGGAACTTCAAGCGCTTTAATACCAGACAAGCGCATCAATGCCAATACCGTGCCTAAGCTGATACCACCAAGAATCGCTAAAAACAGTACTTTTAAAGTGGTGAGCATGCCGCCCATCAAACCCGGATAGGCCGTTGCCAACTCGGTCATCATATTCATTTCTGACCTCCTGCAATCAGTCCAGGCACACGCAATTTACGCTCAATCAAACCCATAATAGCGATCAAGGATAGATTAAACACCAAATAGATAATGGTCGCATAGGTATAAATTTCGATGCTGTTTTGGGTATATTCACTGATGGTTTTGGTTTGGCTAATCAGCTCCATCACCCCCACTAAAGAGGCCACAGAGGCATTTTTAAAACAGTTGGTCAGCTCAGAGCTGAGTGGGGGCAAAATGATACGAAACGCCTGCGGTAACAGCACTTCTTTATACACCTGCGGAATACTAAAGCCCAGCGCATAAGCGGCATTAACCTGCCCATCAGGCAACGACTCAATACCGGTACGTACCTGTTCGACGATACGCGCGGCGGTAAATAGACCCAAACCAATACTCGCTGATAGCATGGCTGAGGTATTTGGCGATAAATCCTTATACCACCACTCTTGAATCGTGGGCGTGAGCCACCCAGGGGCAATGTAAAACCAAAAAAACAGCTGAACAAGCAGTGGAATATTGCGAAAAAATGTCACATAAGCCGTACCAATTGTACGAGCGGTCTTATTGGGCAAGGTGCGCATGATACCAAAGACAGTACCCACCACCATGGCGATAACCCAGGCAATACTGCCAATCAGTAACAGCCAGCCAAGACCCGTAATCATCCAATGGATATAAAGCTCGTTACCGATACCCGTATGCTCAAAGAGCACACCCCAGTTCCAGCTATAATTCATGCTTGTCTCTCCGAGCAGCGACCAAAAAGCCAACGCGCCAGATTAACTGTGTGTGTCAATCCGAGCGCGCAAGCAAGCTATGTTGAAGGACAGTAATTACTGTGCAGGCGCCGCTTTTGGCTGCGCGCTATCATGGGGATTGGCAATCAAGGTTTTTAAGTTGTCAGACATCTCAAAGTTTAGATTGACGTTTTTCGGTGGGATCGGGTTCAAGAACCACTTGTCATAAATGCTATTAATCTCGCCTGAACTAAAGACATCGGTCAGTGCTTCATCGACCACCGCTTTGAACTCTGGGTCATCTTTACGCATCATACAACCATAAATCTCAAACGACTGCGGCTCACCCACAATCACCCACTCATCAGGATTTTTTGCTTTGGCTTTTTCACCAGCCAGCAAGACATCATCCATCATAAAGGCATCGGCGCGGCCATTTTCTAGCATAAGAAAGCTTTCGCCATGGTCTTTTGCTGAGATAATATTGATATCCATGTTGTTTTCGTCATTGTATTGACGAATGTAACGCTCTGAGGTCGTTCCCGCTGTCGTCACTAAGGTTTTGCCTTTTAGATCAGCGAAGTCTTGAATACCAGAGTCTTTTTTGGTCAACAAACGTGTCCCAATTTCAAAGAAACCGTTGGAGAACGCCACTTGCTTTTGTCGCTCTTCGTTATTGGTGGTTGAGCCACATTCAAAATCTACTGTGCCGTTTTGTACCAGTGGGATGCGAGTTTGTGAGGTAATCAAGTTATAACGAACGTTGAGATCTGGCATGTTTAGCTTTTGCTTCACCGCCTCGACCACTTTCATTTCTAAATCATGCGCATAGCCAATAGGCTGATTGGGATCATCAGCGATATAAGAAAATGGAATAGAGGAGTCACGGTGACCGACCACGATGGTGCCAGAGTCTTTGATTTTTTGCAGGGTGCCGTTGGTGTCTGCGGCGGCTTCTGTCGTCGTTGCATCGTCTGTTGACGCCGCATCAGTCGAAGTTTGATTGCTGTTATTACAGCCTACTAGGCCTAGCGCCATGAAGGCGGCCAGCGTCAACGGCTTGGAGAGTAAATAGCTCATGAAATACATCCTTTTATCACAATATTGAACGAGTGTTTTGACACACAGGCCTGACTATTCGACCTTATTGCCACGCATCCGTGTGGTTGTTGCTGTTGTTTATCACAATGCAACTTAATGTTACTGTACAACAAATTAAGGGGTGTAGGTAAACTTTTTTTAAGGAGAGTGACATTTTAAAAATTATTGGGTATTTGCGTTAATGACGGCGTAATAAGAAGACATCACTTATGGACGACCCTTACCTCTACTTATCCCATGCATTCTGGCAATGAGGGGCCATACCTCTCGGAAAACTGCTATAGGCAATTGATAAATCACAAGGAATCCCCATAAAGCTAACAACTTCTTAATACTACAAATGACCTATGACACAAGATACTCAAGCCCCAAATACAGAACGCCAAACCGCTGGCAACCATAGCGACAACGACGTACGCCAACGCTTCTTTATTGAAGATTCACCCGTGCGCGGTGACGTGGTGCGCCTATCACGCAGTTATGCAAGTACCATTGCCCAAAAGCCCTACCCTGAAGCCATCAAACGCCTGTTGGGTGAAATGCTAACAGCCGCAAGTTTGCTTATCAGCACCGTGAAAATTAATGGTCATCTGTCTATTCAATTACAGTCATCAGACAGCGACAGTTTGCTCAATTGGGCGATGGCTGAGTGCGATCAAGACGGCATCATTCGTGCCCTTGCCAGCTGGAAAGGCGAGACTGATGAGCAAGTGCAAGCGTGGGAAAACATGACGCATGCCAAAGAAGCATTTGCTGAACTGGGCGCGATGGGACAAGGTGTGTTGTTTATCAATATTCAGCCGGAAGGTGGCGAGTCGTATCAAGGTATCGTTGAGCGTAGCCATGACAATTTGGCTGACTGCTTAGCGCATTATCAAAAACAATCGGCACAGATTCCAACGCTGATTAACTTGGCGTCTGACGGCTTACAAGCAGGTGGCATGTTGGTACAAATGCTGCCTCGTACCGCTGAAGAAAACTATGAAGTTGAGCAAAACCAAGATGCGGGTATCGATGATGATTTGTGGACACGTTTGTCTGTGTTGACACGCACCCTCAAGTCAGAAGAGCTGACCACACTGGATGCTAACGAGATTTTGTATCGCTTGTATCATGAAGAAAACGTGGTGGCACCCGAGCCGGTCGAGCTATCATTTGGCTGCACCTGCTCACGCGAAAAATGTGAGATGGCAATCGAGCAAATTGGCGAAGCGGAAGCTTTGGATATCGTCGAAGAGCAAGGCGGCACGTTTGAGATGGATTGCGGTTTTTGCGGTGAAATGTATAAATTTGATAAAGACGATGTGGCAGCGATATTTGCTGAGTAGCTCTTTAAAGCCGTTTCATTTTTTAAAATAGTTGAAAGCTCTCTTTAAAACCCCTAAGCGTGATGCTTGGGGTTTTTTGTTTTTAGAAGTTTTAAAGGATGTCTCACTACTCTATTTGAACCATTTTTATTTTTTTACTATTTTCTATATAGTTAAAAAAATATCTATAGCGCTAACGCCAAACTTTTAGGGTAAGAGTATATCCGAGGTTTGTCCACGTAGTCGCTGCGTCCATTGTCTAGTAGCCATGCAACCACTTGCTCACGAACCCTTCTACTATGGATTAAGTTCACATGACTCACGCCATAAAACACCGCTTTATGCCCCTCAGGCACAAATAACGCGTGCTCAGCATCGTCCTCGCCCAGTGCAGATGCGACCGACACCAGACCATCACCTAAGAGACTGGTCATCTTAGAGTCGTAATGCGTCTCGACCAAAGCGCTAGCGACAAAATAGGTTTTGATACCACTTGGCAAACGTGCAGGATGACGAAAGTCTTGTGGCAATACGCTGCGTCCCTCTAGCGCCTTCCAATCAGCATCACGGGTACTGCCATGCCGCAGATCAATAATACCCGCACTACGCATGTCGCCAAGCTTGGCAAGTGAGCCTGCAAACGGCAGCTTGGCGATGATGTCCTGTACATGATTGCCAATACGCTCCAGCATCGCACCATGATGCGGCGAGCCGAGCGTGATGAGATTGCCCACTCGTTTTACCCAGTCCAAGTGATCTTGCTCCCCGTAAAACAGCGCACTACGCGCGACCAAGCCGCCCATACTATGGCCAACCAAATCTATCTGACTGATATTGGGGCTATTATCGACCAATTCTTGCAGCACTTGCGAGAGCTTACGACCACTACGTGAGATACGTCGACCCGTATTATAATCAAGATATAAAACTGTCGCCGCAGGCTGACTGCGATCGATGGCATCGCCTAGGCCATGACCGTCTGTTGATTGCCAGCTCAAATGACTCATGCACAGACCATGACATAAAATGATGACGCGCCCTGATAGAGCCTCGCATTGCGGATTGCCGTCTTTGGCATATAGCACCATCGGTATCGCAAGGGCGTTTTTATGATTCACCAGATGGTCGCCCATGACGCCATTGATCACATTGACCAGTTTTTTTAATGAGTCCGGCAATGGCTGAGCGTTTTTTTGGCTCATGACGGTTTTATACAGTCGCAGCACTGCTGCTAGATTGTTACCTACCTTCAGCATAATGTGGCGTATCGTGCCATAGATACGCCCAGTGATACCGCGCTGCCAATTATTCAGATGCCTGTCATTAAATCGTCCTAAAGGACGCAATATTACTTCTCGGTGGATAGCCTCTACAATATCAGTCACCTCAACCACCCCCATGGTCGCAAGCTGCGCCAATCCTTCAAAGAAGTCAGCCAATGTGACGGGCTTCGTTGTTGTCTCATTGCCATCATCCGCCAGCAGTTTGCCCAACTCTTCCACATCGATTGCTTCGAGTTGGTCGATCTGCTCATACACATCACTGTGTGATGGGACACTGCTATCTGAGGAAAAATGCGCCTCAAGCTCATGTCGCGTCCGAGCATCGCTATTGGTGCTACCACAGCGAATACTGTCGTTATAAAACAAGTTGGGACTACTCATAGCATTCATGACATTGGCACATTTAGCGAAAAAGGGTAGCTTTCTATACTAGCTCTTAAACCTGATAAATAGAAGAGAGTGATTTGTATATAAGTTTGTTCTCAGAAAAATAAAAACCCCAAGCCGTCACTTGAGGTTCTTACTGTCTAACCATTTAATACCTTTTAGATACCGATAAACTTTTTATGTCGCACTATCTGCTGTATCAAATGACTCTGCCAGTATCACATCGCCATCTTCCTTAGTAATCATCACCGTTGCTGAGCGCGGCGTACTGCCGCCTACGACCGCTCCCCATGTGTTACCGGGATGTTGGATATTAATAAAGAGCGTTTTGAAATCTGGGGTCATGGTAATCCCAGTCACCTCACAGCCTTCAGGCCCAACAAAAAACCGTTTGATATTATCATTACTGGCTGGCATGCCAACTCGCGTTTGTTGCCCCGCCGACGTGGTTATGGTTGTGCCATCGCTGACGTTACCAGGCAGCGCTGCCAGTAACATACAGCTGCTGGTATCGGTATAAGCCCCATCATCCGTCTGAATCCACAACACCCCGCGTAGATCAAAGTACAGACCATCAGGAGACGATAGATCATTACTGGCATTTAATTGCGACAAGTTTTCTGCGGCCAGATCATAAGGCGTGGCAAACAGATAAATATCCCACTCAAAACTCAGCGCCGTATGATCGCCGCCCGCTTCTGCCCAGCGGATAATATGACCATTATCATTGCCACGCTCTTTGCCACCCACTTGATAGCTGCGCGGATTGGCTGCGGAAAGCGGTTGGTCGTCATCGACGCCGCGATTTTTATTGTTGGTCAAGGTCACATACACCTCGCCTGTCATCGGACTGACGGATACCCATTCGGGTCGATCCATTTTGGTGGCACCAACCACATCCGCTGCGGCACGAGCAAAGACCAGCACCTCATCTTGTCCATTAAAAGGCAACGCGCTGTTAGACGTATCCAAGCCATTTTGACCATGGATCAAGGCCTTCCATGCACCACTGCCATCTTCATTAAAAATAGCAACATATAGTGTGCCGTCATTTAGATATTTGTCGCCTGCTTTTAGGCCGCCGCCGATATCCGCATTTGACCACATGGCTTTGGAGACAAACTTATAGATATACTCGCCTCGCGCATCATCACCCATATAAAAGACCACGGGTTTGCCTTGTTCAACTGGCGCATACGCACAGTTCTCATGCGCGAAACGTCCCATTGCGGTACGCTTTTGTGGCACAGAGTTTTGATCAAAAGGGTCAATTTCTGTGATAAACCCAAAGGTGTTAAAGCCATTCCGATAATCTTCAGTAGCGTTTACACCAACCGCTGTCATATCCCAGCGTGAAAACTCATCTGTTAGGGTGGCATCTTTAGCATTAGGCGTGTGCCATAGATATTTTGAGCCGGGAGAATTTTCTGGTGCGCCGTAACGCTCGCGACCATAGTTATGCCCAGCACTTAGTTGACTGGCATCTTGCCCACGCGCAAACACGCCTAAAAAGTTTTCTTCTGTGGTCAGGTACGTGCCCCAAGGCGACAATCCTGCACCGCAGTTATTATTAATGCCGCGAGTCTGAAAACCCGTTGGGTCAAACTTAGTCTTCACCAAATCAGAGCCAGCGACAGGGCCGGCTAGTTGCGCTGTCGTACTGCTGGTGATACGCCGATTGTATTTTGAATTTGCTACCATCTCATAGCCCATGCCATCCGCTCGGCGGGTCATCTCCACCACTGCCACTCCATGACAGTTGACTTCACGGCGCACATCACTGGCAAGACGACGATTTTGAAACAAAGGCGCGGCATCATTGTCTCGAATGACATAGTAACCAAACGGACTTAAATCGCTACTGTTCACGTATTCATGATTCATCACCAGCAGACCATTTTCTGCCGCTTTGGCATCATAGGCATTGCCCTCTTTGCCAAAAAACCACATACCATCATGGTTGTCGCCCATGCGCCATTCAAAGGACTCAGCCGACTGCTCACGATTGTCTTTCCAGTCTTCAATCCCAGACATCAGCGGTGTGCCAAGGGGCAATATCATTTCCGCTTTATAACCTTCTGCTACCGTCATGGTTTCGGCCGTTGAGTGCGCCACGGCTGTAAACTTCAAGGTTTCAGGGCGTTTTAAATCACCTTGGGCAGGAATAGCCGCATCATTGCCGTTTTCTATGATAGGCCTGCTACCGTTGTCATCATCGTCACTACAACCAACCAAAGGTAGCGCCCCAAAAAACGCCGCAGCCGTCAATCCTGTGCCGCCTTTTAGAATGCTACGACGGTTTAGACGACGATTGATAACGGTCTGAAAATCAGTGTTATTGGTCGGGTTTGAGTCTTCAACGATTTCGTGCGCGAGTTCTGGTTCTTTATTTAACTCTTTTCCTTTATTTAACAGTGTCATTATCAATCACCTTGCAGTTGGCTGGATTGGCGTAAAACGATGAGCGCGACTTAACGTTCCGTCCGCCAAAGTAAGAATTACGCCTAAGTCTACTGATGGTTTATGACAGTATGTTGAAAACTCGATGACAATCTAATGACAAGATTTGATGAGGGTGATAGCCATTAAGATACCCCTAAAAGCAACAACCCCCAAGCAATCACTTGAGGGTTGTTGAGAATGCACACTGAGTCGAAAAAATATACTATTGCTGCTATAAAAGACTTAGCGAACTTTTACCTGCCACTCATGGGCACCAAGTGTTAGTTTTAACTGGTCATTTGCTTGCAAGACACCCACGCCACTTGGCGTACCCGTCATGATTACATCACCTGCTTGCAAGCTAAAAGCGTGGCTAATCTCTGCAAGCAACTCATAAACCGAAAACAACATGAAGGCGCTATCGCCATCCTGTCGTAGCTCATCATTGATGGTGAGCTGATAATTTACCTGACTAAAATCAGCAAACGCTTGTGGTTCAAGCCAATCAGCCAGTACACACGCGCCATCAAAGCACTTAGCACGCTCCCATGGATGGCCTTTTTCTTTCAGCTTACTTTGAAGGTCTCGTAGGGTTAAATCCAGTCCTAATGTCACAGCGCCAATCGCTTGCTGCGCTTGTTCAACAGTTGCCGCTGACAGGTCCGCTGACAGCTGAATACACAGTTCCGCTTCGTAGTGAGTGTCGCCATATTTCGCGGGGTCAGGACGGACAATATCATTGCGCACACTGACCACGGACGATGCTGGTTTCATAAACAAGATAGGCGATTTTGGGATTTCATTGCCAAGCTCGCGAGCGTGTTCAGCATAGTTGCGACCGACGCAGACCACCTTACCGATGGGGGCTCGCATGCTATCATTAAAATTGGTGACGCTCGTATCCTCATTGACACTGGCAGCAATCGCATTGGCTAAAGACATGTGTGGTGATTGGCTCATACTAGGCGCTCACAGCAAATTATGGATATTTTGATAAGGCAGACGTCTTGTGCTATCTACCCTTATTTTCTCACGCTATTTTCGTCACAAACACTCAGGGAACGGTGTTGGTCATCACATCTGGCGGCACATAGCTTGCATGGCGATTCATTCTTTTTTCAAACAATCTAAAGCTAAATAAAATCACCCATGACAATAACAGATAAATAATACCTGCCGCGAAGAACAGCTCCATTAAGGTATAAGTGCGCGCACTAATCGTACGAGCGACACCCGTGATATCCATCAATGCGATGGTTGACGCCAGCGCACTGCCTTTTAGCATAAAGATCACTTCGTTACTATACGCTGGAATCACAATACCAAAGGCGCGCGGTAAGGTAACACGTGTGAGCTTCTGCCACTTTGACATACCAATGGCGTCAGCCGCTTCCAGCTCCCCAACGGGAATCGTTTGAATAGCGCCACGAATGATTTCTGCCAAATAAGCACTGGTATTCATCGTAAAGGCAATAATGGCACACCAGTACGCTTGGCTTAGTACGGGCTCCCATAAGAAGGAATTACGTATGGCTTCAAACTGCCCCAGACCATAATAAATCAAAAATATCTGTACCAGTAGCGGCGTGCCACGAAAAAAGAAGATATAAGAAAACGGTAACACCTGTACCAGCCAGTTCTTTGACAAGCGCAACTGCGCTAAAATCAAACCAAAAAACAGCCCGATGATACCTGAGACAACGACCAGCTGTACGGTCAAAACAGCGCCGTTTAGTAACTCAGGAAGACTATCAAAAATAACCTGCCAATTCCAATCCATAGTATCTCTCCTCTATCCTATGGTCGATTGACGATGGGTTGACTGACGGCTCAGCTTTTTAGCATAGCGCGCCGCTGGATTGGCACGCCACTCAAGCCACATCATAAAACCGGTAATCAGCATGGTCAAACCCAAATAAATAATTGCCGCTGCCATATAAAAAGTAAACGGCTGCTGCGTTGATTGGGCCGCCCGCGACGACTGATACATGATGTCTTTTAGGCCCACCACTGATACCAGTGCCGTATCTTTTAGCAACACCAAAAACAAATTGCCCAAGCCTGGCAACGCAATCTGCCAAACTTGCGGCAAGGTGATGCGATAAAACGTCTGCAAAGGACGCATGCCAATGGCTTGTGCCGCCTCATGCTGCCCTATTGGAATCTCTTGGATCGACATGCGAAAAATTTCAGTCGCATAAGCGCCAAACGCAATAGACAGCGCCATCACGCCGCCCCAAAAGGCACTAATCTCTACATATTCGTTATAGCCGAATTTTTTGAGAATCGTCATGAGCAGTATAGAGCCGCCATAATAGATAAACAGCACCAATAACAGCTCTGGAATACCGCGCATGGTCGCCGTATACACAGTCGCAATCTTACGCAGCAGCCAAATATTAGACAGCTTTGCTGTGGCACCGAGTAGCCCCAAAGCCATGCCGATGACTAAGCTGGTCAACGCAAGCTTGATGGTGACGGTAGCGCCGCTCAGTAGGAGCGCGCCAAATCCTTGTAAATCAAACACAATTATCCACTCAGTCTCTTTATATTAGCAATTTGCAAAATATGAGTTAAAAGAATCAGCATCAATCGCTGAGCGCTGCTGACAATCGCATTTTATACCAAATATATATTGGTGCTTTGCGTCATAGAGTGACGTCAAATCAACACGATTGTTGCGGCGGAAATTGACACAGTAGAAATGAGCGCTGATTTTATCATAATCGCTCGCCGCTATGTTAATACTCACACGTAAAAGCAGTGCTTAAATCAACCGTAATTCTCTTAAAAGCCTAGTAAATCAGTCAGATTGACGAAAACGGAGCAGTCAATAGCGATAAATCCTACTGTTTTTTATCGAAAACAAAAAAGGACACCACCATTAAGGCAGTATCCTTCTTATTAAAACAACGCAAGTCCAATCGCTCTAACAGTGACTATTTGAGATGTGTCACAACTACTCCGCCGTTTTTTCTGTCGTTTGCGTGTTCACTGTTGAATCGAGCTTTGGAACCGCAAAATACTTTTGATGGATTTCATCATAAGTGCCATCCGCTTTTATATTGGCCAAGGATTGATTAATCTTCTCTTGCAGGGCATCACCTGGACGTACGGCAATGGCAAAGTTGTCATTAATATCAATCTCTTCACCTTTCAGCGCATAGTCACTACCTGCGCTGGTGCCAAGCCATTCCAAAGCCGGCAGTTTGTCAGATACCATGGCATCAACGCGATTCGAACCCAAGTCCAAAAACGCATTACTCAGCGTGTCATAAAGCTTCATATTGGCTTTTGGATAGGTGTTCTCTAACCACTGTGAAGAGATGGTCGAGCGCTGGGCCGCAATAGAGTGTGCATTAATATCGCTGCTGTCATTCGGATCAAAGGGGCTGTCTTTTTTGGCTAAAAACACCAAAGTATTGCTAAAGTAAGGCTCTGTAAAGCTGACTTGTTGCTCGCGTTCAGGGGTCACTGACATGGCAGCCACAATGGCATCGTATTTACCAGCTTTTAGACCCGGAATAATACCGTCCCAATCTTGCGCGGTAATGTCACAAGTCACCTCCATGTCGGCACAAATGGCGTTGGCAATCTCCACATCGAAACCGCCAAGGGTGCCATCAGCATTGGTATAGTTAAAAGGCGCATACGCCCCTTCAGTACCAATACGCAGAACATCACCCGTCGTCGCCTCTTGGCTGACGGTATCATTGGCTTCGTTCTGACCATTACTACAACCTGCCAAAGTCAAAAGCGCCGCCATCGCAATCAAGGGTACTGAACAGCGTCGCGCCTTTGCGCCATGGCTAACGGGTGTGTACGCGATTGCTTTGTATTGGTCAGAATAGTGGTTCATGATCTTCCTTGATGTTTCTTGTGAAAATAACACTCATCGCTATTACTCAACTTACTGGAACCCCTCTTAGTGAATCATAGCGATGAGCAGCGATATTAGTTAGTGGCCGCTTGTTCTTCGTCCGCGATGACCGCATCGGCATCAACATTGGCGTCAGCATCTTCAACCACCAATACTTCTTTTACGTCTGTGGTTGCCACGGCTTTTTGAGCAGCGGCCGTTGAGCTGGTGCCAAAATAGCTGCCCGTGATTTGATCATAAGTACCGTTTTCTTTGAGCTCAGCCAAGGCTTTATTGAACTTAGCGACCAGTGGGTCGCCTTTACGAAACGCAATACCCATCGCATCTTCGTCAGTACTGATTTCTTGACCTTTTACTTCATAGTCTTGACCAGCCTCGGTTTTTAGCCAGTCGATACCCGTCACTTTATCGGACATCATCGCCCGCACACGACCTGAGGTCAGATCCAAATACGCGTTATCTTGGGTGTCATAAAGCTTGATATCAGCGTTTGCATGTTCATCTTGCAAGTACTGTGCGGCGACCGTTGAGCGCTGTGACGCTACAGGCTGCCCTACCAAATCGGCAACACTAATATCATCACCTTTCTTACCGATTAGAACGATACCGCTATGAAAGTACGGGTCGGTAAACTCAACCACTTCTTTACGTTCAGGTGTGATCGACATACCCGCAATAATCGCATCGAATTTTTGGGCGTTTAGTCCTGGAATCAGCCCATCCCAATCTTGGGAGATGACTTCACATTCTGCCTGCATTTGCTCACATAGCGCATCGACCAGCTCAATTTCATAGCCGATTAACTTACCATCAGCATCTGTATAGCTGAACGGCTTGTAGCTTGACTCGGTGGCGATTTTTATGTTCATTGGAGTATCGGTTGCAGTATCAGCTGCCTCCCCTTCTTCTGGCGTTGCGCTATTGTTACAACCAGCCAACATAAGCATGGCAGCGCTTAATGGCGCAAGCCAAAGTGCCTTATTTTTCAGCGCTTTGCTGTTTAGAGATCGGTTATTTAGAGCTTTGTTTCTTAATGCCTTACTTTTTAGTGACGATGTCATGGATATTGTCATGTCTGCTATTCCTTCATTTTTCAATCAGAAGATTATTGACCAAAGTTCGCTTGCTCAAGACGTGCCAGCTCACCATTACTACGGATTTCGCTAAGCGCCTTATTAAAGTCGTCTCTGAGTGCGTCACCTTTACGAACAGCAATGGCAATATTATCGTTGTTATCGATTTCATCACCGACGATACCAAAGCCTTCAGGGTTGTCTGCCAACCATGATTTGGCAGAGACTTTTTCTGCCAATACCGCATCGCTACGACCAGATTTTAGATCTAAATAAGCGTTGTCATAGTTGTCATACAACTGCACGGTGTTACCGTTTTTGCCTTCATAATTATCTTGAAGATAAGCGCCAGGAGTGGTTGAACGTTGACCACCCAGTGTGGCGTTTTCAATCGCCATAGGATCAAAATCACCATTGGTGTCGGTCAGCCACACCATGGTGTTGGCAAAGTAAGGTTCGGTAAAATCGACCTTTTCTTGACGTTCAGGCGTAATCGACATGCCCGCTACCACTGCATCATACTTTTGTGCCAACAGGCCTGGAATAATGCCGTCCCAGTCTTGCGCCACAATTTCACATTTGGCCTGCATCTGATCACATAGGGCATTGGCAACATCAATATCGTAACCTGCCAAGCTACCATCAGCATTGGTGTAATTAAAAGGAGGATAAGCGCCCTCCGTAGCGATACGAATGGTCTGGCTAGACGTATCTGCTGCAGAAGCATCAGCGTTGGTATCGGTGGTTTCATTAGCAGGTTGGCTACAAGCACTCAGCATCAACGCTGCGGTAACGGTCATCGATGACCACAATAGGCGAGAATTCGACATCATACGTTCCTTAAATTCTGATGGGGTTTGATATAGGGTTCTGATATTTAGTTCTCTGACGTCCCTGCCAGATAAGCAATATAGTTAGTAAGAGATACCAGCAGCCGCCATGATGGGCTGCCTATAAACCTTTTGATAATACCTGAGTAAAATATCAAAAACAAACATTTTGCATACCAACTGTCATTAAACCGTAAGAAACAGTTAACACTAAGGAATGAACCGTCATTTTTATATTCTAGATACCGTGAGAGCGGTGATTTTAGGGTGGTAAGAGAGGGACCACCCTAGATTTTATCAAGGACTGGTGTTAACGGTGCGATGCCATAAAATCTTTCACACGCTCAGAAGTAGGGTTGTCAAAGACCTGCTCGGGGGTGCCAATCTCTTCAATCACACCTTGATGTAAGAACACCACTTTACTTGATACCTCACGGGCAAAGCGCATCTCATGAGTGACGATCAGCATGGTACGCCCCTCTTCTGCCAGCTCACGCATGACGGCAAGCACTTCATTCACCAGTTCAGGATCTAGGGCGGACGTTGGCTCATCAAACAACAATACCTGCGGCTGCATAGCAAGCGCACGCGCGATGGCCACGCGCTGACGCTGACCGCCTGACAAATTCGCTGGATACGCATCTTTTTTATCGAGTAGACCCACTTTATCAAGCAGCTTTTCAGCATCACTAATGGCTTGGGCTTTTTTGATTTTTAGAACTTGCGTTGGCCCTTCTATGATGTTTTGCAAAATCGTTTTATGCGGCCACAAGTTAAAGTTTTGAAAAACAAAACCCACGCGCGCGCGCAAACTTTCTAATTGCTTGACATCCGCCGCTTGCAGTTCGCCTGACTTGGCAGGCTTTAGGATAAGCTCATCATCACCAATAATGATACGACCTTGATTTGGCTTTTCGAGCAAATTAATACAACGTAATAAAGTCGATTTACCAGAGCCAGAGGAACCCAAGATAGAGATCACATCACCATCATATGCGGTGAGTGACACCCCCTTGAGCACTGCCAATGAGCCGTAGCTTTTATGGATGTCTTGTAAATCTAAGGCGATAGGCCGAGTCGGATTTTTTTCAGTATCAAGCATGGTTTAGCAGACTTCCAATAAATATGAGTGAAAACGTAAGTAAAAACAGCCCTAGTATAATATAGGCATTAATCATAGCGTGGCGGTAAGTCCGCTATGTTTGATAAGACAAAGAGAAAAATGTCACATTGTCTCTTATTCAGCGGTAAAAAGGCAAATCTGTTGTGCGCTAGTGAGGGATCACTGAATAATCGTTGGTGTAGTAACTGACATAAAGTAATAACTGACACAAAAAAGCCCAGACTGTGGCAACAGCGCTGAGCTATATTTTATCACTTAAAAGTCTTAGGCGTGGTTTTATCTACACACGGTTTTCTCGGAAACCGCAGTAAAAATAATTTAGTAGGTTGAGATATGTTCTGAGTCCTCGGTACCATCTAATACGTCTTCATCATTGGCGGTCACCGCTACGGCATCACCATTATCCTCTACTGCTATGCCATCATTGGTGCTGCCTATGCCCACATCGACATCGTCGGTGCCACTTGCAATAGCAGTATTAGTGGCCTCTCCCTCTACTGGCGTTTGGGCATCAACGGTGGTGTCCGTTTCCATTGGGACGTCATCATTTGTGTCGCAAGCACTTAGCGTTAATGCCGCTGCGACCAACCCAGCTGTCAGCCATTTTTTTTGTGTATTGTTTCTCGTAGCCATGTTAACTCTCCGTTATTACCAATCGTATGATCATTGATAGCCATCTAGTGTTGGCTTTGTCATACTGTTGTCGTATTAGTGCTTACTATACTGACGATCAGTGATGGCTACCTTAGTATTTACAACGCAGTTCTGTTAAAGGTACGTAACGATAAAGTGCTGTGTTGAGCACACTTAACTCGTAAAGAATATGAGGCAAGAGTCGTAAAATAGGGCTTCATAAACACTCATAAACGCCCTGTAAAGCGGGTTCTGTTCACAAAATCGTCTTTACTATCGCCTCAATCTCCTCTATGTTAAATAGCATAATGCCATATTGGGCATTCAAACTGCCTTTTTTGCTAAATTTTCGCCTTTTTGGGCACTTTTTTCTGTTTAAAACACTTATTAACATAAGGAAAACGATTTATGAGTCAATCGAACACTACAGACGTTATCACATATATGCAATCTGTCGGCAAGCAAGCCCGAGCAGCCTCACGAGCACTAGCGGCGGCAAATACTGGCGATAAAAACTCAGCGTTGATGGCGATTCATGATGTGTTAAAAGGTGCGAAGCAAGATATTTTAGCCGCCAACAAGATCGATATGGATAATGGACAGAGCAACGATTTAGACGCAGCCTTACTTGACCGTCTTGAATTAAACGACGCACGCTTTGATGGTATGCTACAAGGTCTAAAAGACGTCGCCGCCCTACCCGATCCTATCGGTGAAGTCACTGATATGACTTTTCAGCCTTCAGGGATTCATTTGGGCAAAATGCGGGTGCCGCTCGGTGTGGTCGGTATGATTTATGAGTCGCGCCCTAACGTGACACTAGAAGCCGCTTCTCTTGCGCTAAAGTCAGGCAACGCCATTATCCTACGCGGTGGCTCTGAGGCGTTTGAATCTAACCAAGCGATTGCCAAGTGTATCTTAGAAGGACTACAAAAAGTCGGTCTGTCTGAGCACAGTGTACAAGTACTCCAAACGACTGATCGAGCCGCTGTCGGTGAGCTCATCACCATGACTGACTATGTCGATGTTATCGTGCCACGTGGTGGTAAAGGTCTCATTGAGCGTATCAGCCGTGATGCCCGTGTACCCGTGATCAAGCATTTAGATGGCAACTGTCATACCTTTATCGATAGTGATGCGGATGCTGACATTGCCATCAAAGTCAGCGTCAACGCCAAAACTCATCGTTACGGTACTTGTAATACCATGGAGACGCTATTGGTCGATCAATCAGTGGCCAATGAGCTCCTGCCAAAGATTGCTGAAGCGATCGTAGCCGCTGATGATGCGATGCAACTGCGCCTTGATGAGCAGTCACAAGCCATCTTAAACGACAATGCGGCCCTAAAAGGTCATCTCTCTGCCGCCACTGCTGAGGACTGGGACACAGAATATTTAGCGCCTATCTTAGCGGTAAAAGTAGTGTCAGGCATTGACGAGGCGATTGAACATATCAATACCCACGGCAGTCATCATACTGATGTCATCATTACTGACAACTATACCAAGTCACAGCGCTTCATTCGCGAAGTAGACTCAGCAAGCGTCATGATTAACGCCTCTAGCCGCTTTGCCGATGGTTTTGAGTATGGACTTGGTGCTGAGATTGGTATTTCAACTGACAAAATCCATGCCCGTGGCCCAGTTGGTCTCGAAGGTCTTACGTCACAAAAATGGATCGTTTATGGTCATGGTGAGACACGCGCCTAACTTATTAGCGCGCCCCCTGTCATCTACCGTCCCACTTACAGTATAATCCCCCAAAAAAACGCCAGCTCAATTGCTGGCGTTTTTTTATTATTAACAAATACGCGGCGTAAACATTTTTTGCCTCATAACAACAACATTCTATAGGAAAATGAGCTCATGCAGAGTGGTGTCATTAAACACTGGTATCAAAACAAAGGTTACGGCTTTATCGAGGTGGACAGTCAGAGTGAAGACGTGTTTTTTCACGTCAGTAAAGTGCGACTGTCACAGCCTATCACTGTTGGCCAAAGTGTCTACTTCACGAGTGAACGTAACGCTAAAAACCAATTGCGAGCTACCAAAGTGACGTCCTCTCCACTGAGTATCCATCACAACATTGAGTCAGATATATCCCTGCAAACATCCAAAAACGCCAGTCTCGGCAATCATCATAAAAATCATCGCGGCAGTGATAATGCAAATCATCGTAGCAACGATAAGAGAAGCTTAGGCTCTACCCTGTTTAGTTTCATCGCCATTATCGCCGTCGCTGTATATTTTTTGGGAGATTTTAACTCGACGTTGTTTGCGGATAGGGTTGAATCGACGGCCTTGTCGCAAAACGCTGCTGATAGTACAAGCCAAACCGCGACGGCTGGCTTAACCGGTGATGCCCAGATAGACCATACCATCACCCTGATACAGCAAGGTGGGCCGTTTCCTTATCCTCATAAAGATGGCACGACGTTTTATAATCGCGAAGGCAGGCTGCCAGTCCAATCGCAAGGCTACTACCGCGAATACACCGTTCCCACACCTGAAATGTCGCACCGCGGGCCGCGACGTATCGTCACAGGTGGCCATCCCCCCACTGTCTATTACCTGACTGTTGATCACTACGATAGCTTTCGCCGACTCGAGGTCAAATAATATGAGCCACGCCATCCACTACATTAACCAAAACGGTACAGCACAAGATGCGGGCATTCCGGCACAGGCTGTTAACATACCCGTGGGCGAGACACTGACTAAAAACACACTCTTAACGACCTTAGCTGACGCCTGTGATTTTCCCAATTATTGCTCACCTAACTGGGATAGCGCATGGGACTGCTTAACGGACAGCGCAGTGACGCACCTAACGCTCAACTTATCGATGGTGAAAAATATCAATCACGAAGACTTTAAGGTCTTTGTAAGCCTTATTGAAGATGCTTACAGAGATTTTGGTAAGCCGCAGCTGTGGGTTATTATGCCGCCTGCGATCAATGATTAACCCTACAGATAGCGGTTAAATAGGCGAGGCTTAATCGCTAATCATGACACCAACCTGAATTCGAGATAAAACCATATTTATCCCGAATTTGGGTTCATTTATTTGTATAGAAAGGATTAATATATGGAAATTACCTTAAACGGCTATTACACGCTGATACTGGCCACTTTAGTGCTGCTGCTTGGGCGCGTTTTGGTAAAAAGAATTAAGTTCTTAGAAGACTTTAATATCCCAGAACCTGTGGCCGGAGGCTTGGTTGCCGCGATTGTGGTTTATATTCTCAATATCGTTTGGGGATATAGCTTTAACTTTCACCAAGGATTGCAGACAGCCACCATGCTGATGTTCTTTGCCTCTATTGGTTTAAGCGCTGATTTTAGTCGATTAAAAGCGGGTGGAACGCCGTTATTGATTTTTACCATCGTCGTATCCGTGTTCATTATTTTGCAAGACATCGTTGGTGTGGCGATGGCGAGCGCATTGGGACTTGACCCCCTACTTGGTCTTGTGACAGGCTCTATCGCTCTGACCGGTGGTCACGGCACGGCTGGTGCATGGGGCATCACCCTAGAACAAGAATATGGAGTGGTCGGTGCAACAACGCTTGGTATCGCAGTGGCCACTTATGGTTTGGTCGCTGGTGGTATCGTGGGCGGTCCTGTAGCACGTCGTTTGATTCAAAGACTGGGGTTAAAACCTACCCTTGCCAACCCCAATCCCAGTGACATCGAAAAAGTGGCGGGAGCCCAATCGCTCTATAGCACCAAGCATGACGAAGACTCAGCGCACAGCAATAAAGAAATTTTTGAAAGACCAGATAGTATGCGCTTTATCACCGCCTCCTCTACCATTGAGACGTTGGCCCTGTTTGCAGCAGCATTGGCTTTTGCCGATGTGATGACGATTGTCGCCCAAGACACATGGTTTGAGCTACCTACTTTCGTGTGGGCACTGGCAGGTGGCGTCATTATTCGTAACGTCTTAACCATTGTGTTCAATTTTGATATGTTTGATCGTTCGATTGATGTGTTTGGTAACGCCTCTTTGAGCCTGTTCTTAGCAATGGCACTACTGTCCTTAAAGCTATGGCAGCTGACTGATTTGGCAGGTCCTGTACTAGTTATCTTATTGGTACAGACCGTCATCATGATCATTTACGTCTACTTTATCACCTTTAAAGTCATGGGCAAAGACTATGATGCAGCTGTGTTATCAGGAGGTCATTGCGGTTTTGGGATGGGCGCCACGCCAACGGCGATTGCCAATATGCAGGCAGTCACAGATCGCTATCTGCCCTCGCCTAAGGCGTTTTTAATTGTGCCCATGGTTGGTGCCTTCTTCGTTGATATCGTCAACGCCACAGTATTGCAGATATTTACCAAGCTGCCCTTTATGTAAGAATAGTCAACCTTACCTCAGCTCAGTTAAATAACATAAGCCCCAATTATATTGTAAATAATTGGGGTTTTTATTTGGCGCGGCTTTTTAGTTAAAAATTTGGGTACAAACCGCTGCGTCCTAGTTACGCAATTTATAATGACATAAAAGCCGGTAAGCGTTATCAATATTATAGTCAAAGATATTGGGACGTACTATGTTAATTTTCGCAGTTATTATCTTGGTCTCAGGCGCACTTATCATAGGCGCGCTTTGGGGACTATATGGCCGTTTACCTAGCTGGTTAGAGGGTAATTTACTGGCTATCGCGGGTGGCGCGCTGATGATATCAGTGGTGATTGAGTTGGTACAACCAGCCGTGAGTGGCAGTGGTATTTGGATAACAGGGGCGTTCACTTTACTGGGCGCTTTGGTGTTTGCAGGGATTGACTATCTGATCGATGAAAAGCTCAATTCGGATAGTGGCGCCGGGTTATTGGCGGCCATTACTCTTGATGGTGTGCCTGAAAACCTAGCACTAGGCGTGTCCTTACTGAGCGGAAATGTGATGCAAGTGGCAGCTTTAGCTGGTTCTATTTTGTTGTCCAACCTGCCAGAGGCGGCAGGCGGTGCCAAAGAAATGCGCAAAAACGGTAACAGCAATAAAAAAGTGCTCATGCTTTGGATCGGTGCGGCTGTTTTATTATCGCTGGCCGCCATCTTAGGTAAAATACTGCTCAAGGGTGTGAGTGAGTCAGTTATTAGCGCTATCGATTGCTTCGCCGCTGGCGCTGTCATGCTTCGCTTGCGACTGAAGTGTTTCCTACTGCTTTTAAACGTGGCAACCATTGGGCGGGTATCAGTGCTACCATTGGTCTGATCTTAGCGTTGGGCTTAAGCCAGCTTGGTGGCTAATACTGGTTTAATACGCTGACTTTTAGTGAACTGGCTTTTTGGGTTTTACCACACAGCTTTTAAAGCCACAACGTAAAAAACCGCCTAGCAAAAGCTAAGCGGTTTTTTTAATGCTAAATCAGTACAGATTTAAGATTACTGATTTTTTTCGTAAACGGGCAGCTCTTTACAAATCGCTTCTACTTTACTGCGTACCTCGTCAGCCACTTTTTCATCGCCGCGGCTGTCTAGCACGTCACAGATCCAACCGGCCAAATCACCTGCTTGCGCTTCATTGAAGCCGCGTGTGGTAATCGCTGGCGTACCGATACGAATACCAGAGGTCACAAACGGAGACTTTGGATCATTTGGTACCGCGTTTTTGTTGACCGTGATGTGGGCATCGCCAAGCCATTTATCTGCTTCTTTACCAGTCATTTCTTGCTTCACCAAACTGATCAGCATGAGATGGTTTTCAGTGCCACCAGAGATGATTTCATAACCGCGATCTTGGATGACTTTTGCCATGGCTTGCGCGTTTTTCACCACTTGCTGCTGGTACGTTTTGAAGTTGTCTTCTAGCGCTTCTTTGAAGCAAACCGCTTTTGCCGCGATGACATGCATGAGCGGGCCACCTTGATTGCCCGGGAATACGGCTGAATTGAGCTTTTTGGCCAGCTTTTCATCACGCGATAAGATCATACCTGAGCGTGGTCCACGTAGGGTTTTGTGCGTCGTCGTGGTCACAACATCAGCGAACGGTACGGGGCTTGGGTAAACGCCGCCAGCGATAAGACCCGCCACATGCGCCATATCGACCAGCAAGTATGCACCCACTTCGTCAGCGATCTCACGGAAACGCTGCCAATCAACCACTTGTGAATACGCTGAGAAACCCGCAATAATCATTTTAGGCTTGTGCTCTTTTGCCAAACGCTCAACTTCGTCATAGTCAATAAGACCAGTGCCCTCTACCAAGCCGTACTGTACGGCATTGTAGTTCAGGCCTGAGAAATTAATATGCGCACCATGGGTCAAGTGACCGCCAGCATCTAGGCTCATGCCAAGTACCGTGTCATTTGCTTCTAGTAATGCTAAGAATACCGCAGAGTTTGCTTGGCTACCTGAATGCGGCTGAACGTTAACATACTCAGCACCAAACAATTCTTTTGCACGGTCAATGGCCAACTGCTCAACGACATCAACATGCTCACAACCACCGTAATAACGCTTACCAGGATAGCCTTCTGCATATTTGTTGGTCAGGTCAGTGCCTTGCGCTTCCATTACCGCTTGTGAGCAGTAGTTTTCTGATGCAATCAGTTCAATATGGTTTTCTTGACGAACGCTTTCAGCAGCCATCGCTTCAGCAAGTACCGGATCAAAATCTTTGATAGAAATATCTTTAAACATAGTAATATCCTAGGTAGTGATTGTTATAAAAAACTGTTATTGAAAAAGTGTCATTGAAAAGAAGCTGATAGCCTGTCCACAATAAAACGAATACAGTGCAACGTCGCTTAAAGTACGGTTGGCACTTTTATACTCGGTCTTATGGTGATTAAATTATTGTGAATGGTGTCTATTAGCAAAAATAAGTAGCAGTAAGCCTGTCAGTAACTTGTCCCTTTCGGCAATAAAGACGACACGCGCTTGCATCGAAATCATCGCTAAAGATTAAGTGTAACATGAAAATTTGTGCAGCGAGCGCAAAAAAACCTCACCCTAAGCTGAGTAGATTAAATGACCGTATCACACAGATAAATAGCCAATAAAATAAGTGATTTACCCATTTTTTCTGAGCAACTTTATCTGCTTTATGACCAAAATTTCACCATAATTTTTTGTCAAACATACATTGATCAAGCACGCTCAGATAGAAATGCCGGTAAAAACACTTCACTGATCAGCAGCTTGCGGCCGTACCAGTCATAACGCGTTTGCCGTTGCCAGCCATCAGCAGTGAGCTGAATAAAACGTTGATTGGGCAATGTACGACTGCGCTTAAACAACACATAGCCGATGGGTACGCCCTTGAGCTGTTGCAGGCGACGCGCACGTCCTGTCAGACTCGGTAGCGGAAAGATACTCTGCGCCTGCACCCACGGCCGCTCATCATTGCCATATAGTTGTACCTCACGCACCCAAGCCAACATAGGACGATTCAGCATGGCGCCTTGTACCCCCAGTTGCTTTTTTTGCGTTATCGACAAGGGGCGATACCCTTCAAAGCTGCGTTTTACGCGCAGCGGCTGCCCTGCTTTAACCTCTAGCATGGCAGTCAGCGAGCCTTCAGCATTGAGCCATGACACTAGCTCATTGGGAGGTAACAGATGGGTAGAACAAGAAAAATGATGGTGGGTCATAGTGTATGGCTAGAAGGCAGTTATTGAGAACAAATAGGATTAATAGTTGTGATTAAAATCTGGCATATTGTCCGCATTAAACGGCAAAGCCGCAAACGCTTGCTGACGATATTGCGCCATATACAACCGATCTTTGGTACAAAAGTCACGAATCGCTGGTACAAAACGCGGATCATAAATACGGTGGATAGAGTGGGTGGTGGTGGGAATAAAACCGCGAACCAGCTTATGCTCCCCTTGTGTCCCCGGATCAAAAGACGTCAAGCCTTGCTCGATGGCAAACTCAAGCCCTTGATAATAGCACAGCTCAAAGTGCAAACTGTCGTACTCACCAAGCGCACCCCAGTAGCGACCGTATAAAGTGGCCGTATCACTACCACTGTCGCTATTAGGGTTATCATACAAGAACAAACTACTGGCAATAATTTCACCACTCGCATCGAGCGCTTGTGCCAACATAAGGTACGTAGGCAGTGTCGCTGCCAAGGCCTTAAAAAACTCTATTGTTAGATAAGGCTGCTGCCCACGCACGGCATACGTCATCACATAACAGTGATAAAAAGCGTTCCAGTCCTCATCGGTGATGGCATCACCGCATTTGCGCTGGCAGGTGATACCTTGCTCAGCGACCTTGCGACGCTCAGCACGAATGGTTTTGCGCTTTTTGGCTTTTAGGGTCAGCAAAAACGCCTCGAAGTTTGCAAAAGGCTGACTGTCATTGAGTAGGGCTTTATTCTGCCATAAAAACTGACAGCCCTGTCGCTCAAGTATCGGCATATCGATAGGTGCTGACTCTAGCTCGTTATCTTGGGCGGCTATCACCTGCTCTATGTCAATATCAGTTGGCATGGAAGTGGTCGCAATAGCAGCCAGCTTAGGCGTGACAAACAGCCCATGCCAGCTCGACGCCCCCACTTGCTGGGCAACATCATCGATGCCCGCGATCGCTGTTTTTACAATATTCTCAGTTAAGGTCTCGCCTTTTGCCAACCAAAAACGCTGACCAGTAATGGGTGTGTAAGGCACGCTCGTGACCAGCCGAGGATAATAGTCGACACCATATCGCGCATAGGCTTCTGCCCACGCATGATCAAACACAAACTCACCGCGATGGTGACCTTTGATAAACACAGGCAGCACCGCAATAGGATGCGTTATGGTTGGCGCAGCTTTACTTATGGTTAGCGCAGCTTGACTTGCCGCCGTATTTTTTTCACTGTTTTCACCGTGATCTATCGAGCCGTCTTCGGCACGATATACCAAAATAAATATCGGTAACCAGCCTGCCTGCTCGCCAATCGCACCCGTGTCGATCAATGCTTGCCAAAATGCAAACGACATAAACGGCGTGTCTGGTGTTTGCCAGTCTGTTTGGCCCTGCCAACTGGTGTCATTCATCAGCGCGTACTTTAAATTCATACTCATCGTCACTATAACCGCTGTATATTTATCGTTAATCTGTCTACTAGTGACTTAGCCTAGCAAATTTTTGCTAACTTGCTGTCACAATTTGCAAAAATTTTCTATCTCCCATAAAAAACCACCTACAGTAATATAGGTGGCTATTTTTTATAATGGTGCGACTGTCCTACTGTTTTTCTTGATGTAAATGCCAAGGAAAAGACAGTAGTTGTGTGGAAAAGATGATATCGAAGCGGATGACTGGTAGAATAAGGTTGTTATTAGCTTAATATAATTCAGATACATAGGATATGAGCGAAAACAGTATACTTAGTTCATGATACAAGATTGACATCGTAGCGGAATTATAGTGGATTGACTATAATATACCGTCAGCACCTTACTTTCAGGCAGTTTTACGCAGACAGTCAAAGTGCCGTCTTGAAGTGCCATTTTAATAACTGTTAACCCACGTTAGCAAAAGAAAGACTTTTAGTAGCCTCAAACGTTTAAGAGACTACATGTGATGAACTTGATCTAACCATATAGTTCGCTATAGCACAGTATGATCTAACGATACTTAGCATTATATTTGAGCTTTATTATTCACCACAGCCTATAGGAATACCCTACTAACATGTCAAAAATTATTTATACAAAAACTGACGAAGCCCCAGCGCTAGCGACGCTATCCTTTTTGCCTATTGTTAAAGCGTTTACACAAACAGCAGGCGTCTCTGTGGAGACCAGTGATATCTCTGTCGCCGCGCGCGTGTTGGCCGAATTCCCTGAGTACTTAACGGAAGAGCAGCGTGTACCTGACAACTTAGCTGAGCTGGGTCGTCTAACGCAAGATCCAAACACCAATATCATTAAACTGCCTAATATCAGTGCCTCAGTACAGCAGCTAAAAGCGGCCATTAAAGAGTTACAAAGCAAAGGCTACGCCATCCCTAACTTTCCAGAAGACCCAAAAACTGATGAAGAAAAAGCCATTCGTCAGCGTTATGGTAAGAGTTTAGGCAGTTCGGTTAACCCTGTTTTGCGCGAAGGTAACTCAGACCGCCGTGCGCCAAAGGCGGTTAAGAACTTTGCGCGCAAACACCCGCACTCTATGGGCGAGTGGAAGCAGTGGTCAAGCACCCACGTATCGCACATGCACAGTGGCGATTTTTACGATGGCGAGCAGTCGATCACCTTAGACAAAGCTCGTACCGTACGTATGGAGCTGTTAACTGATGATGGGGCTACCAAAGTCTTAAAGCCAGAGATCGCTTTGTTAGACAAAGAAGTCATCGATCTTATGTTCATGAGCAAAAAATCGCTGCTTGAATTTTATGAGCAAGAAATGGAAGACTGCCGCGAAGCCGGTATCTTGTTTTCACTACACGTAAAAGCCACCATGATGAAGGTCTCGCACCCTATCGTATTTGGCCACGCCGTCAGAATCTACTACAAAGATGCGTTTGAAAAACATGGCGCTTTCTTTGATGAACTAGGCATCAACGTCAACAACGGTATGGCGGATCTGTACGACAAAATCTCTACTCTTCCAGCATCAAAGCGTGAAGAGATTGAACAAGATTTGCATGCTTGCCAAGAGCATCGTCCACGTCTTGCGATGGTTGACTCTTCAAAAGGTATCACCAACTTCCATTCACCAAGTGACGTGATTGTCGATGCCTCTATGCCAGCCATGATCCGCTCAGGCGGTAAAATGTGGGGCGCGGATGGCAAAATGTATGACTGTAAAGCGGTCATGCCAGAGTCTACCTTTGCCCGTATCTACCAAGAAATGATTAACTTCTGCAAATGGCATGGTAACTTTGATCCAACCACCATGGGCACCGTGCCTAACGTGGGCTTAATGGCACAAAAAGCAGAAGAGTATGGCTCGCACGATAAAACCTTTGAATCTAGCGATGCAGGTATCGCTCGTATTGTCGACGTTGAGACGGGTGAAGTATTGCTTGAGCAGCGTGTTGAAGAGGGTGACATCTGGCGCATGTGTCAGACCAAAGACTTGCCGATCCAAGATTGGGTAAAACTGGCCGTTAGCCGCGCTCGCGAATCAGATACGCCGGTCATCTTTTGGTTAGATCCGTACCGTCCACATGAGAATGAGTTGATCAAAAAAGTTAAAACTTACTTAAAAGATCACGACACAACTGGCCTACACATTGAAATCATGTCTCAGGTGCGCGCCATGCGTTATACGTTGGAGCGTGTCGCTCGTGGCCTAGATACCATCTCTGCAACGGGTAACATCTTACGCGACTACCTAACTGACTTGTTCCCAATTCTAGAGTTAGGCACCAGCGCTAAAATGCTATCAGTGGTCCCTCTAATGAAAGGCGGCGGTTTGTTTGAGACAGGCGCTGGTGGTTCTGCACCAAAGCATGTGGAGCAGCTGGTAGAAGAAAACCACTTACGTTGGGATTCATTGGGTGAGTTTTTAGCCTTGACCGTGTCTTTGGAGCATTTGGCCAAGAACGACAACAATGCTAAAGCTAAAGTACTGGCTGATACCCTTGATAAGGCGACAGAAAAACTGTTGCTGAATGACAAATCGCCCTCACGCAAAACTGGTGAGTTAGATAACCGTGGCAGTCATTTCTATCTGTCTATGTACTGGGCAAAAGAGCTGGCGGCGCAAGATCAAGACGCTGATCTAAAAGCAAAATTCACACCGCTTGCGCAAACGCTTGAAGACAATGAAGCGGCAATCGTCAAAGAGTTGAATGAGGCTCAAGGCAAATCGGTAGATATCAAAGGCTACTACTACGCTGATGAAAAGTTGGCTGAGCAAGTTATGCGTCCAAGCACCTTATTCAATGAAGCATTAGCCTCGTTGTAATGAGCTTAGGAGCTGGGCTTAAGACGCTATTTACCAAAGGCTTTTGAGTCCGCTTAATAAAGCATAGAAAACGCCCCTTAGATCTAAGATCTTTGGGGTGTTTTTTTGCATCTCAAAAAATAAACAACACCCTAAATCATGATAAAACACCCATAAAAAAACCGTCTACTTTATGGCAGACGGCTCCTTTTCAACTGACTTTACAGTCTCATCATTAGAACTAGGCTACATAAGTACTCAGCTATTTAGGCATTCATGTGCTTGACGATCGCTTTACCAAATTCAGAGGTACTAAGCAAGATCGCATCTGGCATGAGACGCTCAAAATCGTAAGTGACTGTCTTATTAGCGATGGCGCCTTGGATACCGCTAATAATGAGATCAGCAGCTTCCGTCCAACCCATATCACGTAACATCATCTCAGCAGACAAAATTAACGAGCCTGGATTTACTTTATTCTGACCTGCGTACTTAGGGGCAGTACCGTGTGTCGCTTCATAGACTGCGATGGCACCCCCTTTGTTAGCGCCTGGTGCGATACCAATACCGCCCACTTCAGCCGCTAGCGCATCAGAGATATAATCACCGTTTAGGTTTAAGGTTGCTACCACTGAGTAATCCGCAGGACGCATCAAAATTTGCTGTAAGAAGGCATCAGCGATCACGTCTTTAATGACAATATCACTACCTGTTTTTGGATTTTTCATCGTCATCCAAGGGCCGCCATCTAACAGCTCCGCTCCGAAACGCTCAGCGGCTATCTCATAGCCCCACTCCTTAAACGCGCCTTCGGTAAACTTCATGATATTGCCCTTATGCACTAAAGTCACACTTGGCAAATCATTATCGATAGCGTGCTGGATGGCTTTACGCACTAGACGTTGTGAGCCTTCTTTTGATACTGGCTTGATGCCGATACCGCAGTCATCATCGAAGCGAATTTTGGTCACACCCATCTCATTTTTTAAGAAGTTGATGACTTTTTTGGCTTCTTCACTGCCCGCTTGCCACTCAATACCAGCGTAGATGTCTTCTGAATTTTCGCGGAAAATCACCATGTCTGTCAGCTCAGGATGCTGAACGGGGCTTGGCACGCCTTCAAACCAGCGTACGGGACGCTGACACACGTATAAGTCCAGCTCTTGACGTACCGCAACGTTTAATGAACGAAAACCACCGCCGACTGGCGTGGTTAGCGGCCCTTTGATACTGATCACGTAGTCTTTTAAAATCTCTAGCGTCTCGCTTGGTAGGTAGTCACCCTCATAAATTTTAGCCGCTTTTTCACCTAGGTATGTTTCCATCCAAACGATTGATTTTTTACCGTGATAGGCTTTATCCACTGCCGCATCGACTACCTTTATCATGACAGGCGTAATATCCACACCGATCCCATCCCCTTCCACAAATGGGATGATGGGATGATTGGGCACATTTAACGATAAATCAGCGTTTACGGTAACTTTTTCGCCATCTCTTGGTACGATAACCTTATCATAGGACATGGATAACACTCCTTGGTTGTATGTTAGGTATCACAAGCGCACTTAGTACTCTTTTATGCTAGAGACTCTTTTATGCTAAAGACTCTCTTATGATTATACGGCTCTAGATGCTTATTAACTGAGCACAGTTTTGATGAGCAAAGCACTTGCGGTATAGTATTGATTTGTCTTAAAAAGTAGCTTCATTTGAGAAGCGGTAAAATCAAAACAATATTGCCAACTGATATTAGTCTAGGTAAACATGAACGATCTTAAAGATGCTAAGCATGAAACATTGTAATAAATAAAGGTCTGTTCGACAGTTTCCTTTATATATAGCACGTGTATATAGTATGTTTTTGACTATCAATTCCTATAAAACCACTATTATAACATGGATTTAATAAGCTAAAGAATCCTACTTATGATGCCCCATTTATATGGACACATGTGTAAAATATAGTAATTCAAATTTCTCATTTTCAAGCCTATTTTTAGCAAAAAATTTGTGTCAATCAAATAAAAGCGCCCCTAATTCATCAATAATTTATATGTAGGAACCACCATTTTATGTCGACCTCTACCCTTATTTTATTTAACAAACCGTATGGGGTGCAAAGTCAGTTTCGTGATGACAGCAATAATGACCACACCACCCTCTCTCAGTATTTTACGGACAAGTCGTTGCGAGTGGCTGGTAGGCTCGATGCCACATCCGAAGGGTTACTGATTTTGACAAGTGATGGGCGGGTAAATAAAGCCATTACCCAGCCGCCCACTGCTGCCAATTTTGCCAAAAACAAGCATAAACAAGGTAAAACTTACTTGGTACAAGTCGAAGGCGTGGCAACGACAGCACAGCTTAATGAGCTGGCCTCTGGCGTCACCTTAAAAGACGGCAAGACGCTACCGGCGACTGCCACGGTAGTAGAGGAGGCAGACTTACCTATCGATTTATGGCAACGCGAGCCGCCTATTCGTGAGCGTAAAAACGTACCCACATCATGGCTGATGCTCACGATTTATGAAGGTAAGAACCGTCAAGTCAGACGCATGACGGCTCATGTGGGATTGCCTTGTCTGCGTCTAATACGCTGGTCGGTGGCAGGTTTTGAGCTCGGTGAGTTAGCAGTTGGTGAGTTTGTGCGTCTTCATTTAAACCATGAGCGTTGTCGGCAATTAGGCATTCTCGATTAATTCCACACCAACTCACCGCTCACTTTAGCGATTGATAGAGTATTTTTAACATAATATAAATATATTACGACCTGTTAAATATAGCGTCTCGAATGGGTAAGGTTTATCTGTTAACATTCAGCACTTAATTGGTTATGTATAATACGCCTCACTCACTTAACATTTGGTCTTTTTATAATAGGGATATGTCATGATTGCTTCTCACCGTTTTGCTTTGTTGGCCACCAGTATTTCTACGGCGCTACTATTGAGTGCCTGTCAGCCAGCAACAGAGGACAATCAACCTGCTCCGATAGAGGAAGTAACGCCGCCAGTGACTGATACCTCCCATGCTCATCACGAAAACATGGCTGATAAGGGCGTGACAGAAAACGACAGTGACGCAGACGATACTCATATGACCGATATGCTCAAAGACTATACAAGGTCAATGACCAGAATGCATGAGGAGATGATGATCGGTATGGGTTATAACGACCCTGATACCGCTTTTGCGAAAGGCATGCTCGGACACCATCGCGGTGCGGTAGATATGGCAGAAATTCAGCTGAAATACGGTACGGATGCGGTCATGCTAAAGCTTGCTCAGGATATTGTTGATGCACAGCAAGTTGAAATCGATACTTTAAATAAATGGCTCGCAAGCCACCCTGATTCTGTCAAACCTAAGCCCAATACTGAAGCGATGCAGCAAGCTTATGCGCAAAGCATGGAGACGTTACATGGTGATATGGTCTTGGGAGTCGCTGACCCTGTACCCGACATGGCGTTTGCACGTGGTATGCTACCACATCATATTGGCGCCGTAGAAATGGCGAAAATACAGCTCAAATATGGGGCTGATGAGGAGATGCGTCAATTGGCACAAAATATCATCGATACGCAGCAGGCTGAGATTGAGTTGATGCAGCATTGGATTGCAGCGCTTGAGGCGGATAAAGATACAGCAGATGACAAAGTCAAAAACGAAGAGGACAATCAGCAGCCTGCTTCTTAGACGCTATAATGCCATTTAGACAATACGAAACGTCTAAAAAGTCTCGGTCTTGTTCACTCATTCCCCTACTAAATTTCGTTTTTAGTAGGGGTTTTTGTTTTTACGGGTTGTTATAAACGTTGGCTGAAACCACTACGTCTACATTCGTGGATTTAAACCTGATATCGCTCTATGCCATTAAGCCAAGACTGCCAGCTTGCTTGTACTTGGTCATCATCGCCTTCTGAGCTTGCCACACTTTTTGATAAATGCAGACTTACTTTATGAGGGAATACTGTCTCAGCAATATTGTGGTCTTGGGGGTCAATAGCAGCTTTCGGCCGCACACTGACACACATCAGTTCGTCACGGCGGAAGAAATAACAGTCAACGTCGCGCTCTGCGTTACTAAATGATGCCAATTGCTTATTGTCCGCTTTGATACCGTCAATGGCAATAATGACATCATGCGCTGAAAGTCCAGCTTTGGCAGCCACGCTATCACGTTGCACGCGATTGATCTTAAGTCCAGCAGGTGTTTCGGTACAGCGTAACCCCCAAGGCACATGCTTATCAGCCGTCTCTTTGGTATTGGTCCGCATTTTAATACCGTTTGCCGCGAGCAATGCTTCAATAGGTAGCTCTTCGACGCCATTGACATAACGACTCTCAAAGTCCTCCCAATCCGCTAACGGCATAAACTGCCCAATCACCACCCCCATATCTGCACTACTGATCCCGATGCGCTTATTGTCATTTTGTTTGGCTTGAGCATAAAAAGCTTTGACCACATCAAACAGACGATAGCGACCAGCGCTCTTTTGTAGCAGTGTCAAATCCAAACATAACGCGACCAGCGCCCCTTTATTATAGTAGCTGATCCCCGCATTGCCTGTATTTTCATCACTGCGATACAGCTTTATCCACGCATCAAAGCTCGACTCGGCGACACTTTGGTGCACGCGGCCTGAGGTTTGATAGTAGCGATTGATTTGTTCAGCGAGTAGCTTGAGATAACTTGCCTCATCAATCACGCCCGACGCTTGCAACATAAAGTCATCGATATAAGAGGTAAAACCTTCAAACACCCATAATAGTGGCGTGAAAGCCTCGCGGCGCAAATCGACCGCTAGCATAACGTCGGGACGGACGGTTTTGACCCACCATGAATGAAAGTACTCATGGCTACATAACCCCAAAAATCGCTGATAATCGGCGCTTGGTACTTGTGGCTCATCATGGGTTGGTAAGTCGCGGCGCGGCGTAATCAGACTGGTCGAATTGATGTGCTCCAGACCGCCATAGTCCTGACCACTGGCAAACGTCATAAACGTATAATCAGCAAATGGCGCATCGCCCAACCAGTTCAAATAAGTTTGGCAAATCTGAGTCACATCTTGCTGTAGCCTCCCCATATTGGCATTGTGCTTACCTGAGAGGTAAAAGCTATGGGGTAGCGTCTGATGCTTATCATCATGAACGATAAAATCAAACCTGTCTTGTTCGGCAATCTCAAACGGATAATCAATCAGCTCGTGATAACTGTCTGCCTCTAGCCCATAACTGGTTTGAGTGTCATCGGGTAAAAGATCTTTGTGTTGAACATCACAAAGTTGCCCACCTGGAGGTAGCTGGGTAGAGTTTAGACCACATGCCAATAGCACCCGATGCTCATCTTTGTCTGCCAAAAATGCATCTGGAACGATTAAGCTTACCTTTATCGGCGAGCGCTCTTGATCGTTCACTGCCAACGCCAAGGAGGTAAAGTTACCGTAGAGGCGCTGCTGATCGATATAAGCGGTACGCACGGATAAATCATAGCAGTAGACTTCATACGTCACCGTTACCGTCTGCCCTGCCTGAGCTTGTGATAGCTGCCATGTGTTTTTATCTGTTTTCTGCGCGCGATAAGTCTCAGGCTGTTTATCATCATTTGTTATCTGGTAATGCACAGCCGTAATGTTTCTCGCGAACTCACGCATCAAATAACTGCCCGGTATCCACGCTGGCAACCACAGCTGAGGAGCATCCGTTGTGGCCGTAAAGGTGAGCGTTACATCAACCAAGTGCTCAAAAAACCGCTCGAAATCGAATCGATAATGGATATCAGCCCTTATACTGGCACTTTTATTGATATCACTGGTATTGATGTCACTGGTGCTTATTGGCTGCTTATTTGACGTATTGGCAAGTGAAGTCATTGTATGGTTCATCCTTATTTTTATCATTATGGTAGAAGTCCTAGCCCCAAAACGCAACTGGCAAACCACAAACACGCATGACGCCGCTATAAACCACTACCAAATCAACAAAAACAGCGTTTATTTTTATAAAAATACTATTTATTAAGATTAAATGGCATTTTTTATGGTTTTTACCTTGAAACTTATATGGGCCATCTCAATTAAAGATGCTAACTGCTAAAGTTACTTTAATAAACTGATGATAATTGACTAATGACGTGGCTATTTGGCTTGCCGATTGGATTTTTTAGGTTTATTGCAACCGTATTTAATTTTTTACACAGATATATTTAGGATAACTTATGACTACTATCGCAAAAGACACCGCCGTCAAATTCAATTACACTCTAAAAGACGACGAAGGCAACATCCTTGACCAATCTCCAGAAGGTCAACCACTGGCTTACTTGCATGGCCATAGCAACATCATTCCTGGTCTTGAGCAACAACTAGAAGGTAAATCTGCTGGCGAAAAAGTAAATGCCGTTGTTGAGCCTGCTGATGGCTACGGCGAGTATCAAGAGCAAGCGGTACAGCATGTACCACGCGAAAACTTCCAAGGCGTTGATGATATCCAGCCTGGCATGCAGTTTCAATCAGAAGCCGGTGGCCAAGTCATGCTTGTTACCGTAACTGATGTAAATGACAAAGAAGTTACTGTTGATGCCAACCATCCATTGGCTGGTAAGCGTTTAACGTTCGATGTTGAAATCCAAGAAGTACGTGCGGCAACTGAAGACGAACTAAACCACGGCCATGTACATGGCGCTGGTGGCGTTGAGCACTAATCTCTTCTAGAGAGAGTGAAAAAGCGTTAGGCTGTAAGCGGTTATTGAGCTTATAGCCTACTCTAAAAGGTCAGCGGCTGTGCCTGCTGACCTTTTTTTTGGGCTGGTGATTTGTCGCTTTAATGCCAGTTAACGGAGCGTGTCATAAGTAACGCCTCTTTATGAACCACCCTGCCGCGATAAATAACTATTCTACAGACATAACAAAGCCGTATAACGACAAGCGTTATACGGCTTTTATTACTAACCATCCATGTTAATGTTACGTGATACCTAATCCCGGGGTATCTCATAACTGACAGGCTTCCAGCCTTATCATCCCTAATCAGCAAACCACCTATCCCAGATGCGACCTTTAAGATACCAATCCCTAGTATCAATGAACCGTTTCGTTCAATCGTGCCGTACAGTTATAATCGCAGATTGACCTAGGGTTAGTAAGAGGTCTAAACGTCAATCCATGTAAGCATATGCTTACATGGACCTTAAATATAGATTCTAGGACACATAGCATTCATTTTTCTATAGCTTTTCTTCAGGACTAAGCAGCGCTTTGGGTTCAGCGCTAAGCATGAGATAAGCCGCTTCATTGATGAAGACTTCGTCCTCCGGCAATTCTGGGCGCTCAGCGGCTTTCATACGACTGCGCTCTTCAAATTTTGCATCCATCGCTGCTTGATAAACATTCCAATTCGAATACGGGCGTTCACCAGTGGCGATCAGACGCTTGTTTTCAGCTTCCAATGAACGCTTTTCAATCAGCTGCATCTTGGCTCGGCGGCTATTGATATCGAGTTTGATGGGCTTTTTCTCATCTTCCATATCACGGATATCATTTAGCGTCGACAAATAAACAAACTGGGGGTTTTGCTCTTGGCGAATTTTGGACTGTTGATTGAGCGTCGCTAGCGTATCAGCCGTGAACTTGCCTTCAGGCTTATAAGGTGCGGTTTTAATAGTATCCCACGGCAGCGCTTTTTTCTGCGCCCGCTCCCCAAAGGTTGCGTCATCATAGATATTGACCAACTCAACATCTGGCACCACGCCCTTATTCTGCGTACTACCACCCGTGACACGGTAGAATTTACGTTGCGTCAACGTAGCAGAACCGAGCGCCAAATTATCCAGCTGGATTTGGGCAGAGCCTTTACCAGTGGTGGTACTCCCAACCACCAATCCACGACCGTAGTCTTGAATAGCAGCGGCAAATATCTCACTAGCTGAGGCTGAGGCTAAGTTAGTGATGACGACCATCTTGCCATCATAAAGTTGCTCGCCGCCGTCATTGTCACGGTAGACTTGGACATTACCGCGATTGTCACGGATCTGCACCATCGGTCCACTCTTAATAAAGAAGCCCAGCATTTTGGCAACCTCATCTAGCGAGCCACCTGGATTATTACGTAGATCGACCACCAAACCATCAATATTTTCCTTATTCAACGCCTTCAACGCGTTTTCGGTATCGATACTGACGCTACGATACTCTTCGCCATTTCGGCGGGCGCGATAGTTCAAATAAAAACTTGGTATCTCAAGAACACCGATGCGTTTTGGTGTTTTATCAATGTTAGGACGCTGTACCTCTATGACGCGCTGAGAAACCCCAGATTCTTCTTGTTCAATAATATCACGAACCACCGTCACGTTACGGGCACTGGCGTCTGGTGTATTAGGCTGACGCACTTTGATGGTCACTGATGTCCCGCGTTTACCGCGAATCATACTAACGATCTCACGCGTTGACCAACCAACTACATCGGTCATGGTCTCGCCGTCTTTTGCGATACCGATAATCAAATCATTGGGCTTAATCTGACCAGATTTAGCGGCTGGACCACCATCTACTAGCGTGACGATACGAGTGTAATCTGGATTTTTACGGTCAGGACGAATAGAAACCCCAATCCCTTCTAACTGTAGACTAGATTGGATCTGCAATTCATTTGCCTGAATCGGCGCATAATAATTACTGTGTGGATCGTACGTTAGCATCGCGGTATTTAAGATAGTCTCCATGATTTCATCATCTTTGAGACGTTCGAACTGCGCTTGCTGCCGCGATAGACGGTTTTGTAAAATCTCACTTGGCGTACGTTGATCGTTGCGTACCAAATCCTGCCCACGCGTGATATCTGGATTGCTTAAAAACACTTTTTCTTTGGCTTTTTCGTCCTCTTGACCCAGCGTAATACTCATCAATTGAAATTTTAACTGACGTGTCCAATAGTCACGCTGCTCTTTTTTGGTCTTAAAATGATTAAGTTTTTCACGGTCGAGTATGATTGTCTCGTTGCCAGTCAAATCAAGATCCGTTTTTAGCATCTTGCTTGCCATTGTAAAATACTCATTTGAGCGTTTACGGTAGCGCTCATAGACTTCTACGCCTGCAGATAAATCGCCACGTTTGAGCCGAGCGCCAAAATCATCGGCATATTTTTTCTTAAACTCATCGACATCTGACTGCAAAAACAAGGTATGGTTTGGATCAAGACTATCAATATACATAGACAAGATCTCACTACCAGTTTTGCTGTCTAACGGCTGATTGAGGTAATGACTGCGATCTAATAAGGCAGCTACTTGACGGGTGGTGACTTTTTGTTCGGGTGTCTGTACGAACCCTTCCGTATTGGTTTCTGCTACGGCGGTGCCATAGCTTTGGGTAAGAATAATACCGGCGATGCCCACTGACGCTGCACTGAGTAACCACTGGGCTGGTTGTTTTTTCATCATATGTACCTAGTTATTTGAAGTTAATAATATTATGTGTTTTTGCTAAATGCTAAATGACCGAATCTATGGCGACTTATTAACACTATTTTTTATATACTTTGAGTGTTTTCTTATTTGCCATTATCTATCAAATATTTATTCAATTGTATTCTTTAAATTTTAGTCATAAGTGGCAATATTTTGTTAAAAATCAGTCAATAATATCATGGGTATAAACACTGAACTGTCTCAAACTGTATAAGCAATATTACACGCTACGCTGGCACATACCAAACATTCTGTCATATTTATTATGTCTACCTAGGTCGCTATCTTACTCACAGTAACAGTCATATTTTAGCCCACGACGTCGTCAGATTATGCGCCATTCATAATAGCTGTCATAATAAGGCACTCTTGATATGAGGCTAGAGAGATATCCTGCCGGCACTCTTATCAAGCAAACCTAACTTATAACACAATACAGCCAATACGTGAGGAGTACGCTATGTATGGCGTCTTAATGATAGATATCGATAGCACCGCCTTAACGCCTGAAGATGTGAGCTTGATCAAACAAGCCCAAGTCGGCGGTGTCATACTGTTTGCGCGTAACGTCACTAATGCCGCGCAAGTACGAACGCTGTGCGATGATATACGCTATCACAATCCTGATATATTAATTGGAGTCGACCAAGAAGGCGGCCGCGTCGCTCGGCTGCGTGAGGGCTTTACTTCCTTACCCGCGATGGGCAGGCTTGGTGATCTATTTAATCAAGACCCAAACCGGGCACTTAGCTGTGCTTATGACTGCGGCTATCTAATGGCGGCAGAGGTACTGGCTGTGGGCATTGACCTAAGCTTTGCCCCTGTGCTCGATAGAGGCGGCATTAGCCAAGTCATCGGCGATCGCAGCTTTCATCATGAGCCTCAGGCCATTACTGCTTTGGCAACCCAGTTTATGCGTGGTATGAAGGCTGCAGGCATGGCAACCACCGGTAAGCACTTCCCCGGTCATGGTGCGATTGCGCCTGATTCACATGTGTCAGAAGCCATTGATACACGCAGCTTAGATGAAATTATCAACACTGATATGCAGCCTTTTGCCCAGACGCTGCCATGGCTAGATGCACTCATGCCAGCGCACGTGATATTTTCGCAAGTAGATAATAAGCCTGCAGGGTTTTCTAAAATTTGGCTAAAAGACATCATTCGTGACAAGCTTGAGTTTGATGGCGTACTCTTTTCTGATGACTTATCGATGGCAGGAGCCAAAGCGGCAGGCAATGTCAGCGCCCGTGTAAAAGCGGCTATTGGGGCCGGTTGTGATATTGCACTGGTCTGTAATGATCGCGTCGCAGCCCATGAAGCAGCAGAAGCAGCACAAGAGTTGCCTTACCCTAATCAGGATCGGATTAAAACGATGTGCGGTAACATCCCCACATGGCAAGGTGATCTTGAGTCTACTTGTCAGCAGTTTGCTTATTGGCAACAGGCCAAAGACAACATCATGCAGACTTTCTTTGAGACGCAGTCTTCAGCTGATACTAGTGCTGCCCCCGATCAATCGTCAGACCCTACCCACTATAAGTAGCCATAGTAATATTTAAGTCGTGTTCAATTTTTATCAATCCCAGCGCATGATGTTTTATGTTGCCAAAATAAAAACCGCCTCTTTATCAGAAGCGGTTTTTTAACATTAGATATTCGTTCGTTATTTTATACAAATAATCGACTATTAGTTGGTAGGATCTAACTCAGTACCTTGAGTCGCGTCATCACCATCTGGTAATAGATCATCATTGTTACCATCAGTTGGATTTAAATCTGGATCTAATTCATCATCAGTCATGGTTATATCACCACTATCACCTGCAGTCACAGAGATACCTTCGTTACCCGTTACGGTAGAGTCATCATAAACGGTAAACTCAATACGGCGGTTACGGAAACGTCCTTGTGGAGTAGAGTTATCGGCAATTGGATCTGTCTCACCCAGACCTTTTGTGCTCAGTTTGCTAGGATCAGCACCTTGTGACACCATGTACTCTTTTACCGATTCGGCACGTTCACGTGATAGCTCCATGTTATAAGAGTCAGAAGCCAGTTTATCAGTATGGCCAATAATCATCAGCTCCATATCTGGTACTTCTTCCATAATTTGTACCGCACGGTCTAACAACGGCTTATTGACCTCAGGAATAAAGGCTTTATCTAGCTCAAAGTTGATAACCTGTAGACTTAAGGCGCGGGCAACATCACGTGGATCTGGATTTTCTCCAAGGTTGTTAAGCGCAAGCTCGGCTGCAGTCATGCTACTTTCAATCTCGTTGCGCAAGTCTAATGGGCCTTCTGCCATGACCGTCATAGACGGTACTGCTGCTCGCAAGTCATTGACCAATTGATCTAAAATATCGGCATCAGGTGAGTTAACAACAATTTCTTCACCTTTAATGATCATACTGGCATTTGGTACACTTCTGATGAGTTGTAGAATCTCAGGCAATTGTGCGGCTGCAGGCATATCAGCGGCAAAGCTATCATCCACGTCAGCGCGGCACTTGTCAGTTTCACCCGCGGCAAACGTGCTGGTTAATGCATTCATCACTGTGGTTTGCAGCGCAGCATCACCTACATTCATACGGCAAGCGTATAAAGTATTGTCTGCACCAGTGGCAATACGCAACGAAGCAGGTACAACATCCGCTGCCACCGCTACTTGCTCATCGCCTACATTTTCTTGCTCCTCAACTACAACTGGCGTCGCTACAGGCTCAGGGTCTTCTTGGCAACCACGCAGTAGGGCCCATGCAAGCGCACCTAAGATAATCAAACCAATAATAGGCAGTAGCGCTTTCATAAAGCTGCCCTGTTTTTCTTCTTCACGTACGAGTGGAGCCGTACTAACGGTATCGGAGATACGCTCACCAGCAGGGGCAGCGGCAACCATACCAGCGGGTAAGACAGTACCTGCCCACGCTGGAATGTGATGCTGATAACTAGAGAGATTGTCATTTAAAAACTGTGGTACTGGGGTATTACCTGCTAAGCTTTTGATTTCGTGAAAAGCAAGTGGTGCAGCCATCGCGATCAAGCCACGAGCTTCTGTCGTATCGACGTTATGCTTGCTGGCTAATTCACGCGAAATCTGATCGCGGTGTGAACCCTCTGTCCACACTCGATCATAAAACCCTTGGTCATCACGAGCGATATTTTCATTGGCGAAGCGACCATAAGTGTCTTTGTCAGCAAGGCGGGCGGCAAAAATAGCGTAAAACTGCTCAAGCAGATTTTGCTTAGCGGGATTACGATCATCGCCTAAGACGGCTGGCGTGACTGTCCGCGTTAAATGATTAATAATATCCATAATATAATTCCTCCATTAATACTTATTGGTATAATTTGATTAGTGAAAAATAAAAAAACAACGTAAAATTTTAATATCAAATTTTTTGATATACGATAAAACCATCACAGTTAACGCTGGCGATGGCTATATTCAACCATTGTTATTATAAAAGTCTTAAGCCCGAGTTCACAATCAACACGGTGTTGTACAAATGATACGTTAGGTAATGTTTCAGTTATGGCACGTAACCAAAAAAGCGTTCAGGTACAAGTCACTAACATATTAACAATAGGTAGCGACAGAAGGAGGGATAAATTATGGGAGCGTTGAGGTAGGTGATGGCTAACAATGAACCAGCTAAAACAAGCGGGCTATCCTATACCACTTGAGCACAGCCACTTATAACACTTAGTTTTTACCTCACTTGTGCAGGCTCAGCGACGATGATGGTGCTCGCCATGTCCTCCACTTCTGACTGTGAGATAGGGCCTGATGGTCTATCACTCGTTGGTACGTTGTTAGGGGTATTGCTCAGACCATTATTGTTACTATTAAAACCGCGGTTGCTGGGTGCCGGCGTAGGCCTCACACGATCGCCAGTATCGTCATCTGGTGCCTGATATTCTCCAGATTCGCCGCCGTTATAGTCACTACCATACTGACGGTTTGAGGTTGTCCGCTCATTTTCAAATTGATTGTTTTCACCATTCATGTCTGCGGTATCATTCATCGCCTCACCCTGATTGTTCTCAGGCAATGGTAGAGGCGCTGCGCTATCTACGGTCAGAGCTGGTGCTAAAGTCCGTACATCTGTGGCCAATCGCTGCAGCAACAGGCTATCTGGTGCTTCTAACGTGAGACGGTCATTTTGCAAATGCAGACGCGCAAATGGTGTGGCTCTCAGCAGGGTCAACACATTGGGCAACACCTCCACTGGTAAGTTGGCCAGACTATTTGCGACACCTTTTTGCACAGTCAGCTCACAAATACTCGCCTGCTCGCCAAAACTTGTGTTGAGCGCCTGTTGTAATGTACTTTGTAACGAGTCATCACCAACTATAGCGCTACAGGTATACAGACTGCCACTGTCGTCCACCCCAACGATTAACTCAACTGGCTGCGCTACTGGCGCAGGTGCCACAACCACAGGCGCTGGCTCAACAGGCTCTACTGGTGGTGGACTGTTAGGGCGGAAGTACAGCGCCCAAGCAGCCAGCCCAGTAGCCACAACGGCTACTAATAATAAAAGTATTCGTACCAGTAAATCGTTACGTTGATTACGGGTGCGTACTTTTTCGTGCTTCATGCTGATGTTTTCTGCCTGATGATGAGCCGATGGATTGGCGTGAAAGGCATCATTATTTGCTCCAAAGTGGGTCTCGGTGCTTTCTATACTAGCTCTTTCAACATCAGCATTTGCCAGATAAGCCGCTGTGGCGCTTTTGTCTGTCTCAGACTCGTGAAGCTCATTTAAAGAAGGGTCACGCACTGGTACGGTATTAGCGTCGCCTGTAACTTCTGAGTTTATGTCTGAAGCATAACTAACGCTGTGAGCAGCGGTAATAATAGGTGCCGACCATATCGGTAAATACGGACGCAAACTAGCCTGCTCTCCTTGTAAGAACGCAGGTAAAAACTGACCGTTGGCCAATATTGTGAGCTCTCGATAAGCCAATGGCGCGGCATTGAAGAGCAACTGTGCGGTCGTCTGTTCATCAATATGATAATTGGCTGCCAATTCTTGGATAATAACCTGCTGCAACCTTTGATCTGGCCACAACTGTTCCAATAGAGGGACATCTGTAGCAGTGGCAGTGCTAGTCACTTGGTTGGCACGCAGCAGCTGTGAGTAAACCTGTGGCAGTGCCAAACGCGCCGCTAAAATGGCGTAAAATTGCTCCAGTAAACTGACATAAGCCACACTATCTTGGTGATTACCCTCACCTAGCACGGCTGGAGTAACGCTTTTTTCTAATTGTTCAATAATACTCATCGTTGCCTGCCTCTTTTGTCCTTCATCATCCGCCTACGAAATTATGAAGGGTTCATTTTATTTGTTTTATTGCGCTTCCATGCTCTCGAGCATTACCCGCATTCATAACAACACTACCGTCAAGATACGAAGCATTACTCAACTGCTCTCATACCCTGCTATATTATTCACTGTAAAAGCATAAAAAAGCATCGTTTTGTCACATAATAAGTTTTTGCATTATGATAACTACTGTTAGTATGACTTTATTATTAACCGCTACCCCTTAATAATAAAGTCATTGGTCATATTCAGTTTCACTCAGCCGTAACGCTTAGGCGTTGAATATAGTCAGTTATAGCCATTTGTAACATATCAGGCACGGCCTAAGGATTTCCCTTTGTTAAACCATACGACCCTTATCATTATTATCACGGTTATTGTCAGCTTAGTGGCTTGGCAAAACAAGGCATTGTTTAATCGACTTATTTTTTATCCACCCGCCGTCAACAATGGCCAGTGGGATCGTTTTGTGACGCATGGCTTTATCCATGCCGATAGTATGCACCTGCTCTTTAATATGTTTACCTTGTACTTTTTTGGTCGTGCTATTGAAGGCCTGTATAAACCTTTTTTATTCGGTTATGGTTTTGTGGTTTTTTATGTGCTGGCGATTATCATCGCGATGATTCCAAGCTATATTAAGCATAAGAATACGGCCAGCTATTTGAGCCTTGGCGCCTCAGGCGGTGTCTCAGCCGTATTGTTTGCATTTATTTTGCTGGCTCCGTGGGAAAAAATCTACCTATTTGCAATTATTCCTATCCCAGCGATATTATTTGCAATCGCTTATGTCGCTTATAGTATCTACGCTGATAAACGTGGCGGCTCAAACATCAATCACATGGCACACATGTGGGGCGGCGCGTTTGGCGTTATAGCCACGATTATTTTAGAGCCACAAGTACTACCACACTTTATCAATGCCCTACTGTCGCCTGGTTTTTAGACGTAGATAAAGGATTTTGCTCAAACAGTAGCAACAGCAAATCAAAGCAGTAATAATGGCAATAGCGATAGTTTTAACAACAACTTCTTCAGTCCGTGCGAATATGTGAGTTCAGTATAAAAGCGATACCGTGGGACTGGATGAGTTTTTTACCGCCTCTGTCTGCGCAGGCACAGCATGCCAGAAAAATTTATACCAGTTCCACATCAGAATATGATGTCTCTGTTTTATTTAGAATTGACTATAGCTATCGATGTGGTGGCGTTACTTTACAGGTTGCGGACCTTTATACATTAAGATTTGATAAATAATTAAAATTTGATAAATAATTATGATTATAGATATTATCGGTGACATTCACGGTTATGCAGACAAGCTGGTAGGTCTACTACAGCAGTTGGGCTATCGTCATAACGGCCGTTACTTTGTGCCGCCCGTCGGTCATCGTGCGCTGTTTATTGGTGATTTAATCGACCGTGGGCCCCAGCAGCTAGCCACTTTGGAGATTGTTTTTGCCATGTTGGATGCCGACGTGGCTGATGCGGTGATGGGCAATCATGAATACAACGCATTGGCCTTTGCCACACTTGACCCTCACGATCCTAGCCAGTATTTGCGCTCGCACAGTGAGGTGCATGTGCGCCAACATGAAGCGTTTTTAGCCGAAATCCCTTTTGGTTCAGACAGCCATAAATACTGGCTACAGCGCTTTTACGAGATTCCTTTATGGATTGAGACTGACTACGCCTGCTTTGTGCATGCCTGCTGGGATATCGATAGCATGGCGGTACTAAAACCTTTGCTGACTGACGATAACTGTCTCACATCGCACGGATTGACAGTCACGGCCAAAGAGCATACCGTCCCGTTTGATGCGCTAGAGCGGGTCCTAAAAGGTGTCGAGACGCCCCTACCGAACGGTCTGGTGATGGTCGATAAAGAAGGCACGAAGCGCACACGCGTCAGGGTCCGCTGGTGGCTAGATGAGCTAAATACGCGCACACTGTACGAGGTGGCACGTGCGCCTATGTCCGCATTGGCCCAAATTCCAAGTGATGCGCTGGCAGAAAACATTGATTTTGCGCTAAAAACGCATAAGCCGGTGTTTGTCGGTCACTATTGGCTGACTGGCACGCCTGAGCCCCTTAGCCCGCAAGTCGCCTGTACCGATTATTCAGCAGCGGTAGACAGCGGTTACCTGACTTGTTATCAGCTTGATACTGAGCGGCCACTGCCCCTAAAAGCCAGTAACTTTATCCAATACAACCATGATGAAGACGCAGGTACAACACAATAAAAACAGCGCCATTCATAAAGCTTTGACAGTAAACCGCAAACTTGGCTTTACGAGGACCGCAAAACTTTTGTATGATGGGCTTTTTGAGGATATCAAAGCATGAGTACAACATCGGCTACCATGTCAGCGACCGTCAATTCTGTTGAGCAAAACGGACCTATCACCTCTCCTACGGGTCAACCAAAAGTTGGCATTATCATGGGCTCACAATCTGACTGGGCAACCATGAGCGCCGCTGCACAGTTGCTAGCAGACTTTGATATCGCCTTTGACTGTGAAGTGGTCTCAGCACACCGTACGCCTGATAGGTTGTTTGATTATGCCAAAAGCGCAAAAGATAATGGCTTACAAGTCATCATCGCTGGAGCAGGCGGTGCCGCCCATCTGCCTGGTATGTGTGCCAGTCAAACGCCACTGCCCGTCTTTGGTGTGCCGGTAAAATCCTCTATGCTGAGCGGTTGGGACAGCTTGCTATCTATCGTGCAGATGCCTAAAGGGGTGGCGGTTGGGACGTTAGCGATTGGTACGGCAGGTGCGTATAACGCTGCCCTTCTTGCCATTCAAGTCTTAGCCTTGCATGATGAAGCGATTGCTACTAAGCTAGATGACCTGCGTCAATCGCAAACCGACACCATTCTTGCTAGCCCAACACCCGGTATTATCAACCATTAATCAATACATTAATCAATAATAGTTATTGAGCATTTATCGCAAATACCGTTGATACCAACGATATGGATAGTCTTAACTTGATATTTGTTTTTAGATGGGTTCTACTTAATACAAGGTGCAGACAATGCACCTTTTCCTATTTTAATAGATTAATCTTTAGCGTTTAATATCCCAAAACCCTTACTCATTTTTAATTTAAAGAGCCTGCCATGACTACAGCAAACGCTTACCCTGTTACCCAAACCATTCGTACCATCGGTATTTTAGGCGGTGGTCAGCTTGGTATGATGCTTGCCGAAGCAGCCATGCCGTTAGGTTATCAGTGTGTGTTTTTAGAAGACAATGCTGACTGCCCTGCCAGCCTGTATGGACGCGTCTTTCACAGCGAGCAATTAGAAGCCTTTATTGCGGCAGCGGACGTCTTTACGCTAGAGTTTGAAAACACCCCAACCGCGACGGTCAAGCAGCTGACTGACTTGTCAAAAGCTGGGGATAAACACGGCATGTTTCCGCCACTGATCGCTCTTGATATCGCGCAAGATCGCTTAAAAGAAAAGCAGATGTTTAACGCGCTAGACATCGCCACTGTCCCCTTTAGGGAAGTCAGCTCTGAAGCGGAATTGCAGCAGGCTTGTCACGAGTTGGGGCTGCCGATCGTGTTAAAAACCAGCCGTGGCGGTTATGATGGGAAAGGTCAGTTTGTCATCAAGCAAGACAGCAATATCAAAACCGCTTGGCAGGATCTTAAAGATGCCGTTAGTGGTAAGGGCTCACTGACGCCAACGCCAGCCCCTTTGATTGCAGAAGGCTTTATCAACTTTAGCCGTGAGGTGTCTATTATCGCGGTCCGAGGACAAAACGGTCAGGTACGCTGTTATGATTTGGTCGAAAATCACCATCATCATGGGATTTTGGCCAAGACTCAAGCCCCCGCAGTGGGTACCAGTCACTTGTTTCAGCAAGCAACCAATGCAATAACCACAATTATGAATCATTTAGGCTACGTTGGTGTCATGGCGCTCGAGCTATTTGTGACCAAAGACGAGCGCGGTAATGATGTTTTGCTTGCCAATGAGATTGCCCCGCGCGTCCACAATTCTGGGCACTGGAGCATTGAAGGGGCGATCACCAGCCAGTTTGAAAACCACATTCGTGCCATCGTTGATTTACCACTGGGTGATACTGACAATGTCCATCCAGCGATTATGATCAATGTCTTGGGACAATATCCTGATATCAGCGCTGTGCTAAATATTGATGGGGCACATTACCATAGCTACCATAAGGGTGAACGTGACGATCGCAAAATTGCTCATATTACCTTGATGCCTAATGATGTGGCAGATTTAGACCCTGCTTTAGCCAAGCTCGTTGCTGTACTGCCCAATAAAGTTGGTCTGGATAAAAAATCAAGCCCTGTCGATAACAAGTCAGCAGCAGTCGATGCTCCTACTAACACTGAAACTAAAGCCGAAAAAACTTTAGACACAGATGTACTTGCTGAAGACCGTCAAACAGATAGTGCTGTAAATGCAACCGTCAATAAGGCTAAGAAATAATGCAGATTTGGGTGGATGCGGATTCAGTGCCATTGATTGCCAAAGACTTGATCATCAAAACTGCTGAGCGTACAAAGACCACAGCGATATTTGTCGCCAATCAGCCCATTAAACTGCGTAAGTCACCGCTGCTCGTGATGACAGTGGTGCCCTCAGGGTTTGATAAAGCCGATGATTACATCGTGGAGCAGATACAACCGGGCGATCTTGCCATCACCAGCGACATTCCTTTGGCCAATGATATTTTGGACAAGGACGGTATGGTACTGACGACACGCGGTATGGTCTACGATAAAAACAACATTAAACAAAAACTCAATATGCGCGATTTTATGGATACCATGCGCGGTACTGGTGTCCTAGAGCTGCAAGAAATGAGTGGCCAAAAACCTTATGGCGACCGTGATAAAAAGGCATTTGCCGATGGCTTAAACCGTTTGGTTCGTTAGCACTTATGATTGCAAGGTGACACCTATTACATCTACCCGCTCTTGTCTGCTACTTGCTTCTCTATTTCTGTCTTGCCTCCTTGCAAACGGTATACACTCTACAACCAAACACTATGTAATCGGCACGCATCATAACGAAGCGTGCCGCCTATTCTTGTTACGCTGTATTTAATTTATAGATCTACCATCTATATAAACGATCATACACATAACAATAGGAATAATTATGAAGGTTTTAGTCATTGGTGCAAGTGGTCGCGTGGGTTCTGATTTGGCAAAGCAGCTGTTAGCCGCAAACCATCAAGTCATTGGTACCACACGTCAGGAAGAAAAATTATTTGATGCGGACAATTACAGTCAATTGGATTTAGACATCACCGCTGGCAAAGACACCATCCAGAGCCAACTGGATCAAGACATCGATACGGTTTATTTCGTTGCTGGTTCTGGCGGCAAGGACGTATTGGAAGTGGATTTGCATGGGGCGGTTAAGACCATGCAAGCGGCACAAGACAAAGGCATCAAACGCTATATTATGCTTAGTGCCGTATTCTCATTGGACACCAGCAAATGGGACAACCCAGGTATAGCCGACCTCAAAGAATACTATATCTGTAAACATTATGCCGATCAGTGGTTGGTAAATAACAGTACGCTTGATTACACCATTGTGCAAGCAGGGGCGCTAAAAGAACGCTCAGGTACTGGTAAAATTGCCGTTAATGATGGTGACTCCGGTGAAAACTCGATTGAAGATGTCGCCACCACGTTAGCTGCTGTGCTAAATGCAAACAACACTATAAAGAAAGTCTTTAGTATGCATAACGGTGAAACAGCTATTGATGAGGCTCTCGCTAGCGTGTAAGTCTATTATTGATAAATAACAATTATCGTTAAATAAGTAAAAAAGGGTCGACTCTCGTTGGTAGCACCTCCGCTAGCCGATTGAGAATTGACCCTTTTTTCATGGGTTTTATTTAACCCCTACTCCTTTACTACACGACTAAAACTTCTGGCTTAAATACGAAAACCAACCCTCTTAAGCTAAGCCGCTCGGAAAACAAATGACCTCCTCCAAGCTGCTGGCACCTGTGATTACCATGAGCAATCTGTCTATCCCAACCGCAATCCCGCTACAAGGTATTAACTCATCAGAGGCGGTAATTAGATGCTCATCGATTGGCATTGGTGGGAGCTGATGACGCTCGCGCAGTTGGTTATCTTTTTCAAAGCGCTCCCTCAACGCTTGTCCATCTGCCAGTTCATCATAAGCATTGGCAATCTCAACACCCTTGATGTACAGCTCAAAACGCTTCGCAATCTCATTTCCCTCTTTATCAAGGGCGGTTTTTGCCAATGCGGCCGTAGCAGGCGGATACTCTACAATCAACGTTGGCAAATCGTGTCCCAGATTTGGCTCTACCGCGTGACTAAACAGCAAGTCCAACCAGCTTTGCCGGCGGTCTTGTTCGCTGTCTGTCGCACAACTTGCCTCGCTATTAAAATCAAACCCCAGTAACCCTTTGTCCTCTGCCACCGCTTGTAGCGCAGACAGGCTCGCTGTTAGCGGATGAATGCCCACAAAGTCCATAAACGCATCAACATAGCGATAGTGATTCATCACAATGGGATAGCCATACAGCACTTCTAGCAGTGCGCCAACCTCTGATGCCATATCTGCTAAACTATAATTTGGCTGATACCATTCCAGCATGGTAAATTCAATATTGTGCCTGATCCCTATTTCATTGTCTCGAAACACAGGACAAATCTGATAAATAGGCACCTGCCAGCTGGCCAACACACGCTTCATGGCAAACTCGGGTGACGTATGCAGATAATAAGTACGTGGCTTGTCTTGATAAGTGACTTGAGCGGCAACTGACTGCAAAAAAGTATCGGTATTACCGGCTTGTGACAACAGCGGCGTCTGCACCTCTAGCACGTGTCGCTCAATAAAAAACTGACGAATGCGGTTTATAAATTGCGCGCGCTGCTGCGCCATCGCCAGTGTCATGGTAGGTGCATAGCTCGGCTTATGGAAAAAAGAGTGGTTTGCTTGGCTCATGGTGATCTACTGCAACTGACGAATAATAGGGTGGTAAACTGAATTTCTACATTGTTTTTCTAAACGGTGCTTCTAAAACGCATCTTTAAGTTGTTTGCCCATTTTTACCGCTGCCATTCACGGCGTAAACGATAATCACGGCGCAGTTTGTCAAAGTCAGCGCCCCTTACTTGACCGTCAACTGCCTTACTTCTCAACGCTGCATCGTCTTGTTGGATATCATAAAACGTGACCAACCTCTCTGGATGCGTTTTTAATTCCGTCCATAAAAACGTATTGAGCGGTAATAGCGCCTGCATAGATTGCGCAGGTGTGACGGCTAACGTCTCACATAGGGCATCATAGATGATTTGTGTACCACGCAGCTTACCTTCTACCGTATAACCAGCAATGTGCGGGGTAGCAATAGCAAGCTTGGATAACAAATGCTCAGACACTTGCGGTTCATGCTCAAACACATCAAGTACCACTTGCCGCTCAGTACGTGCAATATCGGCTTCAAGGTCATTTGCATGAATGACAGGCCCTCGCGCGCTATTAATCAGCATCGTCTGCGCTGGCATCATGGCCAATGTCTTCGCATTGATCAGATGGCGCGTTGGATAATCGTTGCTGTCGCTCGCACCCTTAGCATCCGCTCTTTTATTATCCGTACTTTTTTTGTCCGTGAGTGGGACATGTAAGCTGACCACGTCACTTTTGCTAAGCACCTGCTCAAGGCTGGCATTATTGATATTTGAGGCTGGTAGCAATGGATCATAACCCAATACCTGCCAGCCCAAATCATTTGCATAATAAGCCAGCGTACTGCCAATATTTCCCAGCCCAATAATGCCAAGCGTGATGGATTGCTGCCAATACGGCGGGCGCAAGGTCAAAATAGCGGTCAATACATATTGTGCGACCGAGTGCTTGCTACAACCAGCCGCATTGGCAAAAGTAATGTTACGTGCAGTCAAGTAGTCCTGATCAACATGATCGGTACCGATGGTGGCAGAACCAACAAACTGCACACTCTCATTGTCAGCCAATAACGCCGCACCGACTGGGGTCACAGAGCGTATTAATAGGACATCAGGTTGCAAATCTGCGAGCAATTGCGCGTTGATATCACGTCCAGCAACGGTAACAATATTAACGCTGTGCTCAGATGTTTGCCCAAGCGTTGCGCCATTAAAAAACTCATCCAAGCTCGCGATATTGCTATCGGCCACAATCGTTATATTTTTAATAGTATCCATCCTGCCCTTCTTAGTACTTGCTTAACGTTTACTTAGTATTTCAAAATGACCGCTAGGGATCGTCTATAGAGATCCTTTTATTTTAAAATAACTGTCGTGCCTCTCTACATACTTACTCTGGCTGCATACTTACTCTGGCTGCACAGTTACTCTGGTTTATCAACTAGGGGAAGAGGCGGGCTAGCAGCTAGCCCCTCTTCTTGTGGTGCAAATATCTCATTTTTGTGATTTGAGATCCATTCACGCCATACCGCCAGTCCGATTGCCAGCACCACAGGGCCGATAAACAAACCAACGAAGCCAAAAGCAGTTAGACCACCCAATACACCGATAAAAATAATGATAAAAGGAATTTTGGTCGCCCCGCTAATCACAATAGGGCGAATGAGATTATCAACCCAACTAATCACTAAGGTGCCCCACAGCGCCAAACCAATCCCTTCGACCGTATGACCTTGACTTAACAACCAAATGGATACGCCGCCCCACACAAAGGGCGTGCCAAATGGTATCAAGGCAATGATAAAGGTGACAATGGTGAGCAAAATAGGACTTGGCGCACCAGCGAAATAGTAACCAACCCCTGCAAGCAGAGCCTGCGCCAATGCGGTCAAACCGATACCGTAAACCACCGCACGAGTGGTCGTACCCACAGAATCAATATAGCCATCAATACGATTGCCAATGATATTGCGTAACGCTTGACGGATTTGGCGAACCAAGCTGATGCCATCTCGATAGAAAAAGAACAGCGTCATCAAGGCCATACCAAGCTTGGCAAGACCACTAAACACCACATCAAAGGCTACTTTGCCATAATATAAATGTGACTGCACCCAAATCCGAAACGCTTCAAGCGTCCCCTCGGGGTTTTTATTGATTCTCCACAGCACGTCTTTCACTTGCTGTCCGATGATAGGCAGGTCTTTAATAGAGTCCGGCACATCTAAATAGCCAACTTTGATACGATAGATTAAGTTGCTGATTAGGCTCAACGCTTCTTGTTGTAAGATAAAGACGCCAATGACTAGCGGCACCCCTATAATTAAGGAGATACTCACCGTCATAATAGCCGCACTAAAACTAGGGCTCAGCTTTACTTTTTCATAAAAAAAGTTATAAATGGGAAAAGTCACATACGCTAAAATCGCCGCCCAGAGCGCCGGTACAATAAAAAACTGTACCACCTGAAAACACAATACGAACAACACGACCAATAAGGTAACGGCCAGCAAGCGCTGGATAATAAATTCTTTTGTCCAATTTTCAATCATAGCGTATAAACCAAGAGCAGACAGCAAAGCTCTATCATGACTTCGCTGGCAAGTTTATAAATGTGAGATGAATATCGACTTATAGACCATGCCCATAAACGGTATCCATTAGCGAGGGTGGTAAATCATTACTACATAGATAAAAATCTGCTTTGTGAGCGGCAACTCATAGGGCACGGTAACATATTTACCATCTATCATTCAGACTAAAAAAAGATTAAAAAAGCAGTTATCAGACCTCATTATGCAACAAAATAGGACAATTATATAACGCTATGTTGTAATCTTTACTTACAACTTTCTCTATGCAACCTTACTAGAGAATAACGCCCATACAAATAACGCAAAACATGGCTTTGTGATGCAAAAACAATGCACTAAACGCCTGTTTTATATTCACGCTGTAAACTGATATCTTGCCAGCTAATTCACTGGCGCGTTCTATTTGTGGCTGCAATTGATGTTATACTAAAGCAATTATTTTAAGCTTTTCAACAGTGTTAAGTGAGTTTGCCCTTATTTATTTTGATGGTTGTACAGACCCAGCAATGTTCAGACTGTCAGCCAAAACCCTCTTTTATCGTCCTTCTCTAGACTATCATAAGATCTACCCTTTAGAGCGGCGCCATAATTTTGGATATTATGCGTAAGCGTTATATAGTGGCTTATGCAAGATTTAAGCTCATCATACAAGTTCAATATTAGAATGGATGTGACTGAGTACTATTTTGAGTTAATGTCGGACTTAATTTGATTTTAAATCAATACTGACCCACCAAATTTTAAACAATATATCGATAGGAACAATAACAATGTCAAAAGACACTGATAACCCCAATATTAATCCCTCAAACGAGGCCAATAAAAGCAATACACCACAAGAAACCGTTACTGTTGCGTTGGCTCAGTCGCATTTTTTGGTGGGTGATATTACTGCCAATGCCGAAAAAATGCGCACACTAGCATTACAAGCCCGCGAGCAAGGCGCAGACGTCATTGTCTTTCCAGAGCTGGCTCTTTTAGGTTACCCGCCTCAGGATCTATTGCTACGTCCAAGCTTGTCAGGCCGTGTGAAAAGCGCCTTATCTAGCTTAAGTGATATCGACGATATCGTGATGATTGTCGGCTATCCTCATGTCGACCATCATGGTACCTTTAACTCTGCTGCCATCTTACATAATGGCCATCAAAAAGGGTTTTATCATAAGCAAGTTTTGCCAAATTATGGCGTGTTTGATGAGCGCCGTTACTTTGATAGAGGCCGTAACCAAGTCCTATTTGACTATAAAGGCATCACTATCGGTCTGCTTATTTGTGAAGACTTGTGGGAAAAAGGTCCTATCGCTGAGCTTAAAAAACAAGGTGCTGATCTAGCGGTTAGCTTAAATGCGTCACCTTTTGAGATTGGCAAACAAGACAACCGTAAAACGATGCTTGCCAAACGTAGCCGTGAAAACAATTTGCCTATCGTGTATGTCAACGCCGTTGGCGGTCAAGACGACTTGGTGTTTGACGGTGGCTCTATGGCAGTACAAGCTGACGGCAGCGTTGCTCACGAAGCCCCGCGCTTTATGAACCAGCTGCTTTTAGCCACTTTAGATGTCAAAACCGCTACGTTCGATAGCCAAACTAAAGCACCATTAACATTGAGCCGTGAGTCGGAGATGTATCAGGCGTTGGTCGTTGGCTTACGCGACTACGTCAATCACTCAGGGTTCTCTGGCATTATCGTTGGTCTGTCGGGCGGTATTGATTCGGCATTGACACTTTGTATCGCCGTTGACGCCTTAGGGGCTGACAAGGTGTATGCCGTCATGATGCCGTACGAGTATACCTCTCAAATCAGCTTAGAAGATGCACAAGCACAGGCCCGTCGCTTAAACGTTTCTTATACGGTTTGTCCTATATTTGACGCTGTTGAAGGCATACGTCATACCCTAGCCCCATTGTTTAACAAATCGCCTGCAGACACCACCGAAGAAAATATCCAAGCACGTGCTCGCGGTGTGGTCTTGATGGCCTTGTCCAACAAATTTGGTCATTTGGTCATCACCACTGGTAATAAATCAGAGTTAGCCGTTGGCTACTCAACCTTATACGGTGATATGGCAGGCGGCTTTGATGTGCTAAAAGACGTATATAAATCACAGGTCTATAAGCTGGCAAGTTATCGCAATCGTTTAGAGGACACGCCTGTCATCCCTGAGCGCGTCATCACTCGTCCGCCATCAGCAGAGCTACGCCCTGATCAAAAGGATCAAGACAGCTTGCCTGATTACGATGTATTAGATGCTATCTTAGCCTCGTACATCGATGAAGACATGGGCTATCAAGACATCATTGATAAAGGTTTTGATGCAGATATGGTCGCAAAAGTCATTAAGATGGTCGACAACAGCGAATACAAACGTTTGCAATCACCCATTGGTACTAAGATTAGCCATAAAGCTTTTGGGCGCGAGCGCCGCTATCCACTGGTCAATAAGTGGTCGATAAAAGGCTAAGCCAGACGAAATAGTGCGGCTTGCCCAACCTCTGTGATTGAGAGGTTGGGAGATGCCAATAGTCTAATTTCTTTACAGAAAGTTGGTTTTTTTTATGATTAGCTGGGTAATTGCCCAGCTTTTTTAGTTTCTTTTTTTAGTTTTTATAATTAATTTCTACAAACTGGCATTTTTTAACGATAACGCTTTCCTCTTGGCTCTACCCCATTTCTTTTAGCTTCACCACTTTTAACTTCAACTATTATTACTTTTAATCCCTATACTTTTTACCGAGTCTGTCATGAGTTTGCTAACCGCTAGTATCTTCCTTCTTTTATTGCTTGCCCTAAGTGCTTTTGTCTCTGCTGCTGAGATTGCCATCGCAGCAGGGCGCAAAATTAAGCTGCAAATCATGGCAAAAGAAGGAGATGTTCGGGCATTTGATGTGCTAAAAATGCAGGAGCATCCTGGTAGTTTTATCACAGTCGTGCAAGTCGTTTTAAATGCAGTGGCTATTTCTGCGGGGGCTGTGGGTGAGTCAGCCATCAGCCCTTATCTACAGCGCTTGGTTAATAATGAAGCTGTGTCCTCCGTTATATCATTCGTAGTGATCACCAGCTCATTTTCTCTACTCGCTGATTTGATGCCCAGACGTTTGGCCATGTCAAATACTGAGACTATCGCTGTGCGACTCGTACGCCCGATGATGCTATTGATTTTCCTATTTAAACCCGTGATTTGGGTGTTTGATGGCGCCGCCAATGTCCTCTTTAAGCTGTTTGGCATCTCAACCATACGTCAAGACGATATGACGCCAGAAGACATTTATGCCGTCATGGACGCAGGTGCCGAAGCGGGTGTGCTCAAAAAACAGGAGCATCACCTGATAGAAAATATCTTTGATATGCAAGAACGTACGGTAACCTCGGTGATGAATCCACGCGAAAACATCGTGTATTTCGATACCCAGACCAGCACCGAAGCCGTCGTCGAGGTCATGATTGAACAGCCACATAATAAGTTCTTGGTCTGTCATGATGATGACTTGGAGCACATCATTGGTTATGTAGAGTCGCGCAGTTTTTTAGCGTTGGTTCTGAACCAGCAAGAAGTGAGCTTAACCGACAAAGCCTTACTCAAGCCTGCACTCTTCGTCCCTGATACCTTGTCTTTATTTGAAGTGTTAGAGATGTTCAAATCCACGGGGGCAGATTTTGCGGTTATCGTTAACGAGTACGGGCTAGTCGTTGGGGTTATCACTCTCAAGGATGTGATGAGCATCGTCATGGGTGAGCTTGTGACCATGGAAGAGCAGGCTATCGTCCAGCGTACTGACAACTCTTGGCTAATCGATGGTATGACCCCAATTGAAGACGTGGTTCGCGCTTTGGACATCGTCAATCTACCACGCAGTCAAAACTATGAAACCATCAGTGGCTTTATGATGTATATGCTACGCAAAATTCCAAAGAAAACCGATACTATCGAGTATGCTAATTATCGATTTGAAATTATCGCGACCGACAATCTCAAAATCACCCAGTTGTTAGTGACTAAGTTTGAAGATACGGTGTAAGACCTGCCTATTTATGACTTTTCCATTATCTATGAAGGCGAATTGAGTTTTTGCACAGGCTGTATGCTGATTGATTATAGTGACGCCGTTCTGCATCCATACTTAAAAAATGTTAATGTGGGATTTTTTGTGTGCCCATTTTAATAATGATGGGTTTATTGAAAAGGCAAACACATTATGGACGTAGAAAATAAAAAAGTGGGCTTTTTGGCTACCATTTTGATCGTTGGTTTAGGAATAGCCAGTCTTTCCATTTGGCTATTTTCTGAACTAGCAGAAGAACTGCTGGAAAATGAGTTGAGACACTTTGACAATAGTATCATTCGTCTTTTTGCCGCTATAGAAACGCCCACCCTTGATGCGGTTTACGTTTTAATCACCGAGCTTGGGTCGGTCTGGTTTTTGACCAGCTTAACGGTACTCATACTGTTATGGCTTTGGTTTAAAGCCAAAGATAAATGGGGCGCGCTTTTCTTTCTTATCGCCGTAGGAGGCAATGGGGCGTTGACGTGGTTATTAAAACAACTCTATGAAAGAGAGCGTCCGTCTATCAATGAAGCAGTCGATGCCATTGGCTTTAGTTTCCCAAGTGGCCATTCGATGGGATCGCTTGTTTTTTACGGATTCATCACTTACTTAATCGTACGAAGCACCCAAAAAAAATTGGTCAAAATTCTGGCTTTCATATTTTTTAGCATAATTATTGTGCTTATTGGAACGAGCCGAATTTATCTAGGCGCTCACTTCCCAAGTGATGTTATTGCAGGCTATCTCGCAGGCACCATCTGGCTGACGCTCTGTTTATTGGCGCTCGAATGGATTCAATGGCAAAGCCACAGCCAAGTAAACCCTGTCCATGCATTGCGGGATCTGTTAATCGCCAGTTTCGGCGCGCTCAAGCAAAAACGCGACCGGTGACCGTTCACAAAAACCCGCACTGATAAAAGAAAAACAGCGAGCGTGCAGGCGATTAAACGACTGCCGCTCTGCTTAGAAGGTTTGATGGTGGTTACCGTGATCTACAGCTAATAATTAATTACGCTCACCAAAGATTGCTGACCCGACCCGTACCATCGTAGAGCCTTTAGCTATCGCCTCCTCCATATCACCACTCATACCCATACTTAGCGTATCCCAACCATTAAGCTTCGGATGGCTTTGCTTGATCGCGTCAAATAACTGCTGAGTCCGAGCAAACGCATTGGTATCTGTCTTAGCAGGAATAATCATCAAACCACGCAGTTGCAGTCGCTCATACCCTTTGATAGTGGTTATCAACTCAGGTAATTGCTCTGGCAAACAACCGGATTTACTTGCTTCATTATCAATATTGACTTGAATCAGTACGTTTAGTGGTGGCATTTCTGCTGGGCGCTGATCATTTAGACGCTTAGCAATAATGCCACGCTCGACCGTTTGTACCCAGTCAAAATGCTCTGCAATATCGCGGGTCTTATTGCGCTGGATACTACCGATATAGTGCCACACTACCCCTGCACATTCAGGCTGCTCTTTTAACGTCTCAATTTTTTCGATGGCTTCTTGCAGGTAGTTTTCACCAAAATGCACTTGTCCTCGCTGAGCTAACGTAGCAATCATATCGGCGGACTTAGTTTTGGAGACTGCCAACAACGTAACGTCCTCAGCCTGCCTGTTACTGTGTTCACAAGCCTGCGTCATTTGCCTGCTAACTTGTTGCCAGTTCTCAATAAGATTTTGGCTATTCATACTGTTTTCAATATCTTTCATACACCACTCACAAGGATAATTAATTGATTCATTTCAGTCAGCTATTATTGGTTTTTTCAACTATTTTTTATGAAAGTCAGTTCGACATAAAATTGATATTTTGATGATTGCAGCTACGGTCTCGGTTTTAAAGTAAAGCTGCGATAGCAGCCCCCTCAGATTTCGCTAACAGAACATCGCTTAAAAAATGTCGGTTGCGAAAACATCGATCGTAGTTCATATATAAAGTAAGTTTAAGAAGGACTAATTTTACATTTTATTAATCGTGTAGATGGTTAAATACCAATAGTCTTGTTATTATATTGTTACATGGTTTGACCCATGCTACTGAATACCATGATAAAGGTTATTAAATAGTTACCTAAAACCTATCTAATCTTAGTCATTTATAATCAAAATAAGTAATTTCCACATTAATAAAAAGAAGTTAAACAAGCATTATGATCCGTGGCCACATCATTGAACTCAAACCCAACAACGTACAAGAAAATCACTTTGCTCGTGCTTGCGGCGTGGCGCGGAAAGCCTACAACTGGGCTTTATATGAGTGGCAACGGCAGTATGCGCTTGATAAGGCGTATCGTGATGCGTGTTTGGCATCTGGTATTGAGATGGATACCAAAAAGCTAAATAAGCCTTCACAGGCAAAGCTCAGACGCGAATTGAATGCCATTAAGCGTGAATTTTTCCCTTATATGTTAGAAGTGACCAAGTGCGCTCCGCAACTGGCTATCATGCAGCTGGGTGACGCTTACAAGAACTTCTTTAAAGGGCTTGCCAAATATCCAACAGCGCGTAAAAAAGGTCGTGACGATAGGTTTAGCTTATCCAACGATCAGTTTGCCATTAAAGTTAAGTCCATTCGCATACCCAATCTAGGCTGGGTTCGATTAAAAGAAGCATTGCGATTTGACGGCAAGATCATGTCAGCCACCATCTCCAAGCGTGGCGGTAAGTGGTTTGTTAGCGTAGCCGTTGAGATGCAAGCATCTTCACTTCCTACTAAAAAGACAGGTAAAAGCGTGGGCATCGACCTTGGTATTACTGATTTATTGGTTTTATCAGACGGCACTAAAATCAAAGCACCAAAGCCACTAAAAGCAAACCTTAAAAAACTAAGAACGCTAAACAAAGCGCTCAGTCGCAAGAAGAAAGGTAGTAAAAACAGAGAAAAAGCGAAAACCAAGCTCTCTCGTTTGCACTACAAGATCAGATGCATTAGGCAAGATTCTTTGCATAAAATAACCTCTGATTTGGTTAAAGCGTTCGATGTGATGGCAATTGAGGATTTAAACGTCAAAGGTATGGTCAAGAACCGCAGATTGTCACGGGCGATCAGTGATTTGGGTTTCTTTGAATTTAAGCGACAGCTTATCTACAAAGCCAATGAGCAAGGCAAGACGGTAAAGTCAGTTGGGCGCTTCTATCCCAGCTCCAAGACCTGTACAAACTGCAATCATATCCTTGGTAAAGATGAGCTGACGTTGAAGATGCGCGACTGGATCTGTCCTAGCTGTCAGACAAAACATGACCGCGACCTCAACGCCAGCATCAATATTTTAAATAACGCGACTGTCATCTTAACAGCCGCATAACTCCGTTTTATTGGACGGTGAGTTCCATCGCCAATTAAAAAAGTCTGTGGAGTCGTGGTCAGTCTAAGTCTCAAACGAGAAGTAGCGCGTGACAGTGAAGCAGAAAGAAAACGTCAAACCTATCCAATAGTTAATATTGATTAGGTTTGAGTAAGATTTTTGGAACGGTAAAGAGCTTCTTTTGTCCTTTATTAAAGTAATTGGCCTACTCACGGGCAACTATCGATTGGCAACCACACACTTTTATACTCTTTTGTCTTACCCTTATTGATTGATAGGAATATCCGATTATGGCTGAAAAAAACAGTTTAAGTATCGAAGACTTGCTGCGCTTTACCGTTAAACATAAAGCATCAGACTTACATATTTCGGCTGGTATGCCAGCAATGATTCGCGCCGACGGTGAGATGACTCGAATCAACATGCCGGCAATGACGCATCAAATGGTTCATCAGCTTATTTATGACATCATGAATGATCGGCAGCGCGCTGACTTTGAAGAGTTCTTTGAAACAGATTTTTCTTTCGAGATTCCTAATTTAGCGCGCTTTCGGGTAAACGCCTTTAATCAAAACCGTGGCGCGGGCGCTGTATTTCGTACCATTCCTTCCAAAGTTTTGACTATGGAAGACTTGGGTATGGGCGATGTTTTCAAACGTGTCTCGGATTTTAAACGTGGCGTGGTGCTAGTCACCGGCCCAACAGGCTCAGGTAAGTCAACCACGCTGGCTGCTATGATTGACTACATTAATGAAAACCGTAAAGAGCACATTCTAACCATCGAAGATCCGATTGAATTTGTCCACGAGTCCAAAAAAAGCCTGATTAACCAGCGTGAAGTTCACCGCGACACCCTAGGCTTCGAGCCTGCATTGCGCTCTGCCCTACGTGAGGATCCCGATGTGATTTTGGTTGGTGAGCTTCGCGACCTTGAAACCATTCGTTTGGCCTTGACTGCGGCCGAAACTGGACACTTGGTCTTTGGCACCCTCCACACCAGCTCAGCAGCTAAGACGATTGACCGTGTCATCGACGTGTTCCCCGCCGCCGAAAAAGACATGATTCGGGCGATGCTCTCAGAGTCACTGCAAGCTGTGGTTTCTCAAACGCTTCTGCGCCGGCAAACAGGGGGACGTGTGGCCGCCCATGAAATCATGCTTGGCACACCCGCTATTCGTAATTTGATACGGGAGAATAAAATTGCCCAAATGTACTCTGCTATCCAAACGGGAGCAGGCGACGGCATGATTACCCTAGATCAAACGCTTAAGAACCTAGTGGCCAAAGGCACCATCAGTAAAGATGTCGCCCGCCCGTATGCCAAACAGCCAGAAGCCTTTATGTAGTCTTCTTAATTGGCACTCATATGTCGTTACTGATATAAAATGCGTGCCACGACAGCCTTTTTCTATTGGTCATTATTAGCGATCTTTAACGCATGATTTTAGATTTTTTAATCGATTTACATCGAGCACAGGTACGATATGGACATTGATAAACTATTGCAATTAATGATTAATAAAAATGGCTCCGATCTTTTTATTACCGCTGACGTTGCCCCTTCCATGAAAATCAATGGCAAGATTCTGCCAGTGGGCAAAACGCCTTTGACTGCTGAGCAGACCATGAGGTTGGTGAAAGGGGTGATGACGCCAAGCCAGCAACAAGAGTTTGAAGAGACAAATGAGTGTCAGTTTGCCATTGCTGATGAGGCACAACAGGCACGCTTTCGGGTCAGTGCTTTTATACAACGTGATATGGCAGGAATGATTTTACGAAAAATTGAGAATAAAATTCCGACCGTCGAGGAGCTGCGTTTACCACCAGCACTAAAAGAGCTGGCCATGAAAAAACGCGGCATTATTTTATTGGTTGGGGCCACGGGCACAGGTAAATCCACCACCCTGGCTGCCATGATAGGGCATCGCAACCAAAACTCTCACGGTCACATTATCACCATCGAAGATCCTATCGAGTTTGTCCATAAGCATCGCGGCTGTATTATTACCCAGCGTGAAGTGGGTATCGATACCCACTCATTTGAAGCAGGACTAAAAAACACCTTACGCCAAGCACCGGACGTGATCTTAATTGGTGAGATTCGTAACCGCGAGGTGATGAGCTACGCCATTCAATATGCAGAAACAGGGCATTTGGTCTTTGCCACTCTGCACGCCAACAACGCTAACCAAGCGATTGACCGTATTATTCACTTTTTTGAAACCAGTCGCCATAATCAGCTATTTATGGACTTATCACTGAACCTACAAGCCATTATTGCTCAGCAGCTCATTCCAACACCTGACGGCAAAGGTCGCCGTGCCGCCATTGAGATTTTATTAAACTCACAACTGATTAGTGATTATATCCGTAAGGGCGAGGTTCATGAAATCAAAGATGTCATGACGCGCTCACGGGATAGCGGTATGCAGACCTTTGACCAAGCCCTCTTGGACTTATATGAGCAAGGAGAGATCACTTATAAAGAAGCCATTCTCCATGCTGACTCTCCTAACGACTTACGTCTCAAAATCAAGCTGAGTAGCAAAAATGGAGCCGCCAATCTCGATGAAGGGGCCGATGGCTTATCGCTGGATATCAGGTAGATCTTTCTATTTTTTCAAACCTGTCGTCAGTGAGTTATGACTGTATAAAAAGTGCTGCCACAAAAAAGCCCTCATTATCATAACGAGGGCTTTTTCTGTTTTAAGCACCAGTATAGTAGAAGAAAAACGATATCAGCGTACAACGATTTCGTTTGGCCCAACACTATAAACTCTGCAGCGACTATTTTTTTATGCTGTCCCTACATTCTTGATCATCACAAATACCATAGAGCACCAACGAGTGACCTGACAATTTAAAGCCATGCTTTTCTGCTACTTTAAGCTGCTCCTCCTCGATCACTTCGTTATGAAACTCTATAATCTTGCCACACACATCACAAACCAAATGATCATGATGTCCTTCTTGAGTAATCTCAAATACCGACAAATTGTTTTCAAAGTTGTGGCGTTCGACGATTCCTGCTTGCTCAAACTGCGTGAGCACACGGTAAACAGTCGCTAAGCCCACATCCTCGCCTTGTTCAATCAGCGCCTTATAAATCTCTTCTGCACTCATGTGATGCAGCTCAGCGCTCTCGAGCAGCTCTAAAATCTTGATACGAGGTAACGTAACCTTCAATCCTGCTTTACGTAAATCTTGATTGGTAAAAGAAGCCATAATATCCCTTCTGACTGTGACAGTCTTAGCAAATAAAGAACCAAAAATATGAGATAAACAATCATTCGCGATTATTTTTTATTAAATATAAGTGTTTTAACCGCCCTAAACTCGCTTGACCTAAGTAAATTTCTAGGGCGTCATTTTGTTAAGTATTCTCAGTGCAAGTCTATGAATTTAAAATATAATTAACCCAACAGCTCAGGTAGCGTTTGGTAAATAATGTCGTAAGTGGTAGGAAATTGCAAGTAAATGACGTATCATTTGTCCAAGATTGTCGGTCACACTCGCACCAAACAACACTGGCCGCGCCTAATTCATTTCTTATGAGTCATCTTACCATGATAAAGACATTAACTTTTCGTCCGTCAAGCCCTACAAGTGCATTACGCAAGATTGCCATCACCAGTGTACTTAGCGCTGCTGTCGCTATGTCTGGCTGCTCATTACTGAGTGTTTATAAGATTGATTTGCCACAAGGCACTGCTATTACTCAAACGCAAGCGCAAAAGCTGCAAGTGGGTATGAATCAAAACCAAGTCCTTTACCTCCTTGGTAGTCCAGCCATTAAAGACACGCTTGCGCCTAAGCGTTGGGACTACATTTACGACTATCAAGCCGGTACAGAAGGTCGCCGCCAAGGTATCAAAGACGTCAAAAATGCCAGCCAGCATTTGATTATTTACTTTGATGATCAGGGTCTGGTCAATCGCATTGAAGGTATAGAGAGCCTACCAGCTTCGTAATTAAAATTAAGACTATTAACTGCTCAACGGGCTTTAAGAGTTACTGACTTAACCACGCGATTTGCTCTTGCGCTGAGACATGGGATCAGCGCTTAAGCTGCGATACACTTCGATACGGTCAAAAGGCTGCAGACGATAGCTAAGCGGCTGCTTTTGGGCGTAAATTCCTACATGCCAGCGCTTAGCAGTCGGCGTAGCAATATCTAGCACGTCTTCACACCACCTTGCCAACTCTGGAAATTTTGCTAACCAGCCAGCTTGCATAAGCGCCTCATACAAACTGGCGCCCTCGCTGACTGGTAAGGCTACATAGTGCTGACGCTGGGCATCTTCAGCGTACGCCAAATACACGGTCATAAGAGCGGCTCGCTCAGACTGAGGCGCAGCACTATTATTATCTATTTTTCTGTCATCAGCTGTTAGCTTACCCACTGCATCACCCAACCTATCAAGGCTAATAGCAGGGCTAATGGCACGACCAAACGGATCGCTACCCGCCATAAATTATAAAACGCTTCATTACCAAAGTTTAACGACTTGCGCAAATGACTGATTTTCATCTGCCAACCCGCAAAAATCGATAACAATAATACCGCCACACTACTGATAATGACCAAAATACCAACCAGCCATGTGGTCGGAATGGCAACGACTAAGACTAGCGCTAATACAAAAGTTAATATCAGACTGACCAATAATCCAAACTTATGCGCCAATTGCTGGGTACTATAATGTAGCAAGTAGCTGACCACAAACAGTACCCCTACCCAATATAGCAGCTGTCCAATCGGTGGTAACGACATGCCACTCATCAACAAAGCAACACCCCCAACGAGCAACTGCAATATCCAGATCGGTCGTACCAATTTGGTCGCGCGATACACATTTTTCGCCTGTTTACTGGTAGGCGTTTGCGCATTATGATTGTTGGTATCTACCGCTGTGACCACCTGTTTGGTCACTAAATTTTGGCCAAACCAGTATAAGCCCGTACCGGCACCGACACTGACCAACGCGAGCGCGACGGCACGCGCCCACTCAGTTAAACTGATATCAGTCATGGCAAAATCAATGTTAGGTAAGCCATTTGCCACGCCCAGCAACAGCCCTATGACCATCAGTCCTAAGCCTATCGGTAAGGGTGCAACGCCAAGCAAACTCAACAAAACAGCAATCACCATCAAACCCGCAGCGATCGCAAAGCTGGGTACGGCAGGAGCGCTATTGAGCTCAGTCAATGCCGCCAAGATACCTGTGCTGGCACCAGAGATAACTAACGCTGCAATAATGATAGAGACCAATGCCGCTAGCCAACCAAAGCTACGCCATGCTGGGCTGGCATCTGCTTCACGAGTCAGCTTTTGCATCCCTGCAAATGGCGCATCGACACTACGATAGGCTAAGGCTATTTCTGCATAAACGACTGGCAATGACACCAGCACCATAGCCACTAGCCACAGCAGCCAAAAATCGATCTCACCAATGGACGCAGGGGCAAACCAACGAAACAGCAGTAACGGAAGCAGGGCTGCAATAAAATAAGAAGCATAACGGATCATCATAAGCTAAATCCAAACGATCTAAAGTGAATAACAATAATGTACCATCATACAAAGCCATAATAAGCATCTGTCAGTGGTTTTATTTTTATAGCTAAATGGGTCTCTGTAATATGAGGGACAAACAGTTATAAAAAAACCCCGAAAACGGGGTTTAATAACTAAATAGTGATGAATATACGACAAGGCTCTTAGCCATTTTACTTAAGAAATGCCTTATATTCACACCATACACTAATGAATTAGTGAATGGCGCTTATGTAGTCTGACAAGATACGAATATCACGATCTGATAATCTCGACGCTACAGTTTGCATCATGCCCATCTCGCCTTCTTTCGCTGCGTCATTGACACGCTTTTGCTCATCACTGTCGATATCATCTACACGACCAGCGGCACGGAACAGTTTTAACTGAGTGGAAATATATTGTGCATGCTGACCACCTAAACGTGGAAACGCGGCCCACTCATTACCATCAGCCTCAGGGCCATGACAGCCTGCACAACCAATAACGTCGCGTGACTTATCACCACCTAAGAACAGCTTAGTGGCTTCTTGAGTGGTCGCAGGATTGCCGAAACCGACACCCCAAGGCGCTTGGTTAGCATAATAACCTGCCACATTGGCCAAGTCTTGCTGAGATAAATTGGCAACTTGTGATTGCATAATACCGTTTTTGCGGTAGCCTGCTTTAAAATCGACCAACTGTTTGTAAAGGTACTTTACGTTTTGGCCACCTAAATTAGGCTGTGCAGGAACAACACTGACACCGTTCACACCATGACAAGCAGCACAAACAGTTTCTGCAATTTGCTTACCAGCATTGACGTCGTACTCAGGAACAATAATAGCAGCTTGTACGCTGAAACTTGCAACGCATAAGCTGGCAGCAGCGATTAACTTTTTCATTGATACAAATCCTACTAGCTCGGCGTAAGCATTATTTAGAGTGATTGTACTGATAAGATACCCAGTATAAACTGCCCTTTTATGAGCGAGGCAGGCATATATTTTTAGGTCTTGCACACAAGCAGTCTGAAAGTACTTACTAACATCAGGGTTTATTTTCGATTATTATAGCAAGACTTTGTAGTATTTGCCTACTTAATCATCGCATCCACCAGTTTTTCTAACGATGAGCGAAAACACGCTCTAAAAACAAAAAGCGCCAAAGGTCTATAACCCAGCGCTTTATTTATACGGTTTAATGTATTCGCAAGCGAGCTATTTGCTCATATATTCAATCAGCTTGCGATAATCATCATCACTACAGTTATTACAAAGACCGCCAGCGGGCATTTGTGGCATCCCGTTTTTTACTGAGTTGATCAGGGTTGGCATGCGCTTTTGCTTTATAAGTTGTTGCCATTTCGCACTGTCGCCTTTTTTAATGGCATTTAGTGCGCCACTATCGTGACAGGCGGCACATGAGTTATCATAGGTGGTTGCAATATCAGCAGCACCAGCGCTGGTCATCATGGCACTACTGAACAGTAATACCGCACCGCTACCTAATAAAGCACGAAAACTCTGGCGAAAACGTGTGGTGATTGAAAACATAGAACACCTCCTTTTGGTGTGTCATCCGTTTAATCAACCATTCCATTAAACGGTGTTTAGCAAACATTGTAACAATTTATGTCATGTAAAGGTAGATAAATAAAGTTTGGTTTTAGTAACCCTCTGATGAGCACCATAACTTTGCGTATGACCGCCTCATTTTAATGTTATCCTATTATTTATATGCCGTTAATCACAGTTATTTCAATAAGTAAGACAGGTAATAGTATAGAATGGTCACTAATTTTACATGGCTGCTCTTGTGACTAATGCGCCCTATCATTATAACGAGTCACTCCTTTTCGTTTTGTTGTCTACCGTCTTTTTATCCATCGCATTACCTTAATAACCAGCTAGCTAGACTTTTACAACCGTATCCAATTTCTTGAAGATTAATGAGCCATTTATGAGTACCCCGTTTACAGATGTTGCCGCCGAACATGCATTGTTCAACACCAAATCCCGTCAAAAAATTCAGCAAACTGAGTTTATGACGTCAGCGCCTACCTTTCGTCTTTGTCCGCCTGATGTGGGATTAGAGGTTGCTTTTGCTGGTCGTTCAAACGCTGGCAAATCCTCGGCTATCAATGCCTTGACCAATCAACGTCAATTGGCGCGCTCCTCCAAAACACCTGGCCGGACGCAGATGATTAACTTTTTTAGTATTGGCGATACCAATAGACGTTTGGTGGATTTGCCGGGTTACGGTTATGCGGCTGTGCCGCTTGAGATGAAAAAAGAATGGCAGGTTGAGCTAGAAGAATACTTGGTTTCACGCTCAAGCCTTGCAGGGTTGGTACTGATGACGGATATTCGCCATCCGCTCAAGTTTTTTGATGAGCAAATGCTGCATTGGGCCAAAGACGGCGATCTGCCAGTCCACATTTTACTGACGAAAGCGGATAAGCTTAAATACGGTGCGTCCAAAAACGCACTTCTCAATACCCGTAAAAGACTCAAAAAGTTGGGCTTAAACTGCACCATTCAGTTGTTTTCCGCCTTAAGAAAAGAAGGTCTTGATGAGCTAGCTGGCGTGATGGGCAATTGGTATGACTATCAACTTAATGATGAAAAACTCATTGAGTCCGATCTTAGTGAATCCGATGATACTGACAATAGCGATACCGAACAGGCAGACGTTACACAAGAAACGAGTGAACAAAAAGACATTGAGTAAATATCATCTGTCATAAAAAAGGGATTATCGTGACACGATAATCCCTTTTTTGTCATTTAAGGTCTCAAATGTAGCCGATGCTCAATAAAATGGATATACGACATTGTATTGTGATGCATAACTTGCATTAACTTTTCTTGCTTGCTGTGGCATTGCTGACAGAGGCCACAAAAAATTTATGCCAGTCACCTGTATCCTTTTTTGCGTTGACTTGACCATAGCTGGGACCAACACTATCCGCACAATAAATCTACTAATGCTTGCGGCGTGTCCACTTGATAAGTCGGGTTTTGTGCGGCTAGCTCTGCCTTCGAGGCTGTCCCGTAGTTGACCGCGATACTGGTCATACCCAGCTGCGTGGCCATCTGAATATCATAAATACTATCACCGATAAAAACCGCGTCAGAGACTTGCTGCTGCGTGTGAGTCAAAATATCGCTAAGCATCTGCGGATCAGGTTTTGAACCTGCTTCATCCGCACAGCGCGTCGTGATGAAGTAGTCGTGACTCTGAGAGGCGTCTAACACCCGATCTAGCCCTTTTCTTTTTTTGCCTGTAGCGACCGCCAGATTTTTACCGTTGTTTTGTAAAGTCTGCAACATACCTTCTATCGAGGCGAAAAATGGGGTGCGATGACTGTTCGCAATATAGTAATCAGCATAACTTTGTTGAATGGCGAGCTTTTGCGTGTTACTTGCCTGAGGATATAAGATGTCAATGCCATTCATTAAGCTAAGCCCAATAATGCCTTTGACTGCCTTATCAGTGGTCTGAAGTCCATGCGCCTCTCCTGCTATGTGCATGGACTCAACGATTAAGCCAATTGAGTCCATCAGCGTCCCATCCCAATCAAAAATAACCAACGTTTTGTCTGCTAAGTCATGACTGGCTGTCATTTGAGAGTTTTTAATAGGCGCGGGCGTACTGGTGATAGAGGGCTTACTCATGAATTTACCTTAACAAATAGCGATAATAAATGGCGGATATAGAGACGGATACAAAAACGTCACGATGGCTTATTAATAAAAATAAGTTGTCGTGACGTGTCATAAGAATGCTTAATAAATAGAAATGCTTAATAAACAGTAGAGAGCTTGGGTTAAGAGCCGTGTGTTGCTAGCTTACTCAGGCAACGTGGTTGACTCTGGTAGCCAGTCAGCCATATCTTCTGGTAGCGGTGCGGTAATCGTCTTGTAGCCGGGAATGTTTAAGCGCCACGCATGTAGACACAGACGATGGACGCCTGATTTGTCATGTACGTTGTACTTATCATCACCCAAAATAGCGTGACCAATGTGAGCCAAATGCACACGGATTTGATGAGTACGGCCTGTCAACGGCTTGGCTTCGATCAAACTGACCGGTTGATCTGCCAGCGTAAAACGATCATGGATGATAATGTCCGTCTGGCTTTCTTTGGCTTGCGGGTCTTGGCTATCTACTTTGACGCGGCGCTCACCACTGGCAAGGGTATAACGTAGCAATGGCGCATCGACACGTTGCTCATTCAGCGCAGGCTGTCCTTTGGCGAGACATAAATAGTGCTTTTGAATGGTTTTATCGACGAGATGCTGCTGCAACGTTTTTAGCGCTGAGCGTTTTTTGGAAATCATGAGCAGCCCTGAGGTATCTTTATCGATACGATGTACCAGCTCTAGGTACTTTTTACCCGTCACTTCACGCATGGCTTCAATGACCCCAAAGTCCAAGCCACTACCGCCATGTACCGCAATACCAGAAGGTTTGTTAAGGACTAGCATGCCCTCATCTTCATAGACCACACGTGCCAGTAAGCTTTTGGCAAACTCTGTGCTGATGATTGGTTTTTCACGCGTTGCCAGCTCTACAGGGGCAATACGAACCACATCTTCGCGCTGTACTCTATCATGTGCTTTGCAGCGTTTATTATTGACGCGCACCTCATCGGAGCGAATCATTTTATAGATGTGCGATTTTGGTAACCCCTTTAAGCGATTAAGCAAAAAATTATCCAAGCGCTGGTCGTGCTGATGGCGGGTGACTTCAAGATAGTTCACCTTGCCAAAGTTGCTGATTTCATCGTCAGCGCTTTGTGGGCGTGTTTTGCTATTAAAAATAGCAGGGGCTTCATGGGTAGGTGCATCGTCAGTCATTTTTGAGTTCGTCATTTTTAGTTAGGTGTTTACACAAAGATTTGCTATAGTTTAGCATGTTGAGCGACAATTAAGCAGAAGCTGCGGCAATAATCATTGTTGTTTCAGGCAGCCCATCACCATTTTTACGACTGGTTAGTAAAGAGGGATAAGCTGTATACCCTGCTGATGTTGGACACCTCATCTGATTTTAGGGCGCGTTATTTATTTACAGATATCATTTATAGATATTAATAAATATGACCCCATAAATTAAAGAAACCGTACTGAGTTGACTGAGTAACATCAAATAATCAGTACCATAAAATAAATAGTGACACTAAATACCTTTGTGTTCATCAGTTTATTGTTGATAAATTTGGCAAAGCGCCTGTTTAACGACACAACTAATGGCACTACATTGACTCACAACCCGCATGACAACGACTTAATTTGATAACTGTTTATTATTTAATACCTAGTTATCTGACGGTCCTTTACGCGAGCGCAGTTGAGCAAGTATAGGTGGTTTAACGTTAGGATCGAGAAGTATGTCGATAGCTGCCTAAGTATTGGTGGTCAAACAGATGACGATAAAGAAGATATAAGCCAGCACCACACCGATAGTTTGGTCATTTATTCTGTTTGCCAAGTACGCCCCGCTGATAACTAAAGCTGCCACCCTAACCTATAGACCCAAGATAAGATTGACGTTATACCTGAGAGAACGATAAATAAAGAGTAACCAATTGCTTCACCTAAATAGATAATTGCTGGTACTGCTATTTCATAAAATAGCACTCACAACAGCGAGAGTATTGTTAGACTTTGATGGATGGATTGCAACAGTACGATACTACTTTAGTATCAGTATTTTTAAACCAGTAACTGACAGGCCCTACTCTTACAAAGTACGCTGCCATAGCTACCAATAGAAAGAACTTACTGATCCTTTAATAGTACGCTGATGCATTAGTACTTAAAGCAAAACTACCAATAATAGGATATAAACACATAGCTTTACACCCTATAGCGTTTATCTCCACATTAGCATTGCTCATGTACTCTAGGTGAAAAACAAGCCATTGAAAAAGCCAGCGCGCTTTATAAAACCCATGATTTACGTTCTACCGTTAACTAAAATTTATCCATGCTAATGTAAATATTAGCCTTACTTGCCCTCACGCCCGAAAGCCCGTCTCATCGTTGTTATGCGTACTCATAGGATACCAATATGAAACGCATTTTGATCAACGCCACTCAAAACGAAGAAATTCGTGTCGCCTTATGTAAAGGCAACCATCTGTACGATTTCGACTTAGAAAACCGTACCCGTGAACAAAAAAAATCCAACATCTATAAAGGGCATGTAACTCGAGTCGAGCCGTCACTTGAAGCGGTCTTCGTCGAATATGGCTCACAGCGCCAAGGTTTTTTACCGATTCGTGAAATCTCAGCCGAATACTTAAGCGGCAATCCTCGTGATGAAAACATCAAAAAACTGATCAAAGAAGGCGACGAGCTCATCGTCCAAGTCGAAAAAGAAGAGCGCGGTAATAAAGGCGCTGCGCTATCGACTTACGTATCATTAGCGGGACGCTATCTGGTACTAATGCCAAACAACCCTCGCGGTGGTGGTATTTCTCGTCAAATCTCGGGCAAATTGCGCGAAGACATGAAGCGGATGCTCAGCAACCTTGATTTGCCAAAAGGTATGAGCGTTATTATTCGTACCGCTGGTATTGGTAAAACGCAAGAAGACTTACAGCACGATTTGAACCATCTACTCAATATCTGGCAAGCCATCCAAGAACAAAACCAAAAATATCCATCACCGCGTTTGGTTCATCAAGAAGCAGGCGTCGTCACCCGTGCTGTCCGCGACTATCTGCGTGATGATATTGCTGAGATTTGGATCGATAATGAAAACGCTTATATCGAAGCGGCAGGTTTTATCGATGCCGTCATGCCAAAGCAAGCAGAAAAACTGCGCAAATACACCGATTATGAGCCGATGTTTTCACGCTTTAATATCGAAAAACAAATCGAAACCGCTTATCAGCGTGAAGTTCGTCTGCCATCAGGCGGCTCCATCGTTATTGACCAAACTGAGGCACTGGTTTCTATTGATATTAACTCAGCCAAATCCACCAAAGGCTCAGATGTCGCTGAGACCGCCTACCACACCAATCTAGAAGCAGCCGATGAGATTGCCCGCCAGCTACGTCTACGAGACATGGGCGGTTTGATCGTCATTGACTTTATTGATATGAATGATAACAAGCATCAAAAAGAAGTCGAAAAACGACTGATTGATGCTACTAAGTACGATCGTGCTCGCGTCCAGTTTGGTGACATCTCTAAGTTTGGTTTGATGGAAATGAGCCGTCAGCGCTTGCGCCCCTCATTAGAAGAGTCAACGGGTTATATCTGCCCGCGTTGCCACGGTAATGGCATGATTCGTGACTTGCGCTCATTGTCATTATCGATTATGCGTCAGATTGAGCAAATCGCGCTAAAAGAACGTCAAGGTGAAGTGCAAGCAGAAGTACCGACTGACATCGCGGCGTTTTTATTAAATGAAAAGCGCGACAGCTTGGTGTATCTTGAGCAAGACAGTGGCACCCGTATCACTATCTTGCCACACGCGCATTTAGAGTCACCAAACTTTAAGTTACACTTCAACCGCGATGGCTTTGCCCCATCAAGCTATGAGCGTATTACCGATACTCAGCAGCAAGAACACAGCGATCTCGGCTACAATGTGGATTGGCAAACCGCTGAAAAAGAACGCCCAGAGCAGCAGCCAACCCGCCAGCCACGTCAAGTAGCGGACAGTAAAGCTGCCAATAAATCAAGCAGCTCGGTTGATCAGCGTAATCATAAAAATAGCAACAGTGTTTCATCGACGCGTGCACCGCAGGCCAACCAAAATCAAAGTGTTGCCACACCTGCCAAGCCAGTCGCCACGCAACCGACTAGCGTTGAGAGCAGTGCCCAACCACAAGCCGTTGCGTGGTTGTCTAATCTGTTTGCTCAAGCGCCGCAAGCCACAACGACACCTAGCGTGAGTAGCAGTGATGCAGCAGAAGCCATTGAAGCGCTAGTCAATACAGGCGCACAAAGCTTAGGGTCATTTGGACAAGTTGATAGTAGTGCGCTGAATAACGCCCCACATAAAGCGCAGGCCACTCAGCACAACGACACTCAAAAAAATGACGATCAACAATCGGATAGTAATGCCAATCGTCAGCAGGCGCGTCGTAGCGCAGACAGCAACACTGATGACAGCAATAATGAAGACAGAAGAAGACGTAAACCACGCAAGTCTAGATCTTCTAAGCCGCGTCAAAGAAAAGAGCAAGCGGATGAGACCAGCAATGACGTGAATGGCAACACCGAAAGCAATGGTTCAACTGTCACTGCAAGTAACGCTGATGACAAAACCTCTGACAATCAAGACAAACGTCAGCAGGATAACAAGCGTACTAATGATCGCAATCGTAACCAGCAAAATAGTAATCGTCAAGATAATAAGCGCAACGCAAACGAGCGCAACCACTCTGAGGAGAAAGACAGCAATACCGCCGATGAGCAGACACGTGCTAAGCGTAAATCGCATAGCCAACGTGGCTCACGCGGTAAATTGGAGCGCGGCGAGACGCTAACCGCTGACAATGTGAAACAACATAATCAGCATGCGACTACAGGCACTAACGGCAGCAAAAATCAATCGAACGCCCGCCGCAATCAAAACCCCAACGAAGTCGTGCTACAGGTCAATGAAGCGCCGGTTGAGCTTAAATCGCCCGAAGTTGTGCATTTGTCTTTAGATGACAGCAAATCATCACAGAGCAAGTCTCAATCTGCTAAGCAACCAAGCCCAGCAAGTGAGACGTCGAAAGAGGACGTCACAAAAGCGCCTACTACTCAGCAGCAGGCTAATCAGCAAGGCAATGACAAGCAAAGCTCGAGTGAGAAAAGTGCTGACAAAAGCGGCTCTGATGCAAAAGTTACAGATAAAAGCTCTGTAGCAAACCATGAGGCCAAGGCTGATGAGGGTAAGAGCAGCGCTAGTGCAGATAAAGGACAAAATAACGCACCAAAAACTGACCACGATGCTAATAATGCTGATGACAAAAAGTCTGCAGTAGATGAGCAGCCAGCATCTAAACACAAGACGAACAGTCAAGCTGATAGCTCAAATAAAGCCAATGCTAAAGTCGATAGCACGCCAGCACAACCTCAGGAAGCGAGCGTGGCCAATGACGTTAACGAGAGTGAGAAGACCCAAAACACTCGGGACAATGCCCGTGCAGTAGAGGCTAGCAAGACAAGTGATTCAGCGCTTCAGCTGACACATGAAGCGCTGTTTGCGGCGCGCTACGTGACCGCCGAGAAGTTTGGTCAAGCCAAAAATGACCCTCGTGTGGTACGCAGTCAGCAGACGCAGTCACAGGCCACGCAACAGCCACAAGCAAATGGGCAAGCAGTGGTGAGTGTGCCGACTATTCGCGGGACGGTGGGTGAGTTTATTCGTGCAACCCTACCAGAGGCGCAAACTCGCTTAGCAGAAGATGGGGTTATTAGCTGCTTTATCGATACTATTGCCTTGTATGCTGAAAAAGCAAAAATGGCTGATAACGATACCAACGTTGATAGCACGGTGAGTAACAGTGCCGGTAACAACGAGATGGCTAGTCAGAGCTTTGACTTTAGCAACTACGGTTATCAGCCATTAGCCACGGATTACCTCGCGCGCTTTGAGGCGATGACTCAGGCTGTCAGTCAGTTTGCAGCGGCACAAGGCAAAACGGACGTTGAACCACGCACGATTGGCAAACGCGCAAGTAACGATCCACGTGGTCAGCACCCGGACTATCAGGAGCCAGCGGTCTTAAGCGTTCCTTCTGAAAAGGACGCTGAGAATAACGTTGCCGCCCATGACGTTGAAGCGACGGCGCTTGCCAATCAAGCGCAGACTGACGATATCAGTGCTGATAGCGAACAGCTATTAGAGGCAGATCAAGCGCTAACACAAGCGCCTAACAAGCAAGCTGATGATGAAACTTCTGAGGTAAAGCATACGGAGACAGCAGAGACAAATATCGAAGGTAATGATGTGGTGTCTGCTACCGCTGAAGTAGAACAGCCTACTAAAGAAGAAAATCAAGCTGCTAAGTCGAAAACTACGATTGCCAGCTACAAAAACATGATCGAGAATGTGGCAGAGCAGCTTTTACCACAGACCGGTATGTTTAATTTAACCACACCAAAAGTGCCAAAGGCACGCAGTCGCAAGCCTAAAACGGAGCATAAAAAACCGACGCAAGCTGAAAAGCTAGAGTCGGATGCAACAGACAGCGACAGCTAAATCTGTAAGCCCAAAGGCAAAAGCCCCAAAGTTGACAGCAACTTTGGGGCTTTTGCCTTTGGGCTTTCTTTACTGTGAAAATTAATGAATAGCGCTTATTTAAACAATCATGTCATCGATCAAGAAAGCAAAGTGACAATCAGATAGTAGGATTGGTAAATTAGTGTGCAGAAGACGCTTTGTCATCCTTACCACGCACGTTACCAATGGTCGTAACAATCGCCACCACAATAGCACCGATAATCAGCCCAACCAGTCCATTTAATAACGTCGTGGTCAAACCTTCAAACACCCCAGTGAGATGGGCAATGTCTTCTACGCCATAATGCAAAAAGCCGATACCGTGTACGATAATACCACCGCCAACTAAGAACATCGCAATCGTGCCCGCTATCGATAAAAACTTCATAAGCTTGGGCGCGGCCGCGAGCATAAACTTGCCAAACTTGTGTTTGCTGTCACCTGCTTGTGATTTCTCAATCAGATGCAGACCCGCATCATCAATCTTGACAATGCCTGCAACCAAGCCGTAAATACCGACCGTCACCACAGCAGCCACTATCGAGAGCACGATACCTTTTTGGACAATATCGCCACCAGCAGCTGTGACCGCGCCTAAAGAGATGACAATAATTTCAGCTGACAGAATAAAGTCTGTCCGTATCGCGCCTTTAATTTTATCCTTTTCAAAAGCCACCAAATCTACGGTTTCATCGGCATTGGCTTTGCGATGTGCATTTTGCTCTTCATCATGCGGCAATAGCGTCGGCCAAAATTTATGAATGACCTTTTCAGCCCCTTCATAACTCAGATACAGCCCTCCTATCATCAGCAGCGGGGTGATCAACCACGGTATAAAATAGCTGATCAAGAGCGCCGCTGGCACTAAAATCACCTTATTAACGGCCGAGCCTTTGGCGACTGCCCAGATAACAGGCAGTTCACGACTTGGCTTCACACCAGTCACCTGCTCAGCATTAAGTGCCAAGTCGTCTCCTACCAAACCCGCTGTTTTTTTTGCCGCGACTTTAGTCATAACAGACACATCATCCATCAATAGACTTATGTCATCAAGCAATAGTAATAAACTGGCACCTGCCATGTGTGCTCCTTAGCGTAAGTTTAATTTGTTAAAATAAATAATTTTAAAAGGTGATTAGCAGTAGCCTACCTAGGCAGACGATGATGTTAAATAGTACAAATGTATCTTGTCTTTTGAGTTTGTGCTTATTAATATCGCTATCATCAAAGCGCTTGATAAGGAGTAACCTGTTGCTGGCACAAGTGTATTGCCGCATCGAAAGATCTTATAAGCACACGCTAGAGAAACGGTTACCAGTAGCATATGGTTATCAGTGTGACAATTAATGCATCTATTTTATGACGCTCTACCCCTAATATCACTCTATCTATTTACCCATCTAGACGACTCATCTTTGACGGTTATTTATGATAAATATGCTAATATAGATGACATCTCCTCTTATCTTTTTTGGTCAATAAATGATAGAAAGCCCTGCAAAATTAACCCTTTAAAACACCATCCATACGCCTTATTATGTAGAACCATATACCCCTTTTTCTAAAAAACGAATTCATATTTAGGCAGCCGCCTACAGGACACCCCTATGTCATCCCCCGTAACAAAAAACATTTTTTCGCGCAGCCGTTTATCTCGTTTTATGATGGGCGCGTTGCTCGTGGTCGTGGCCGCTGGCTGCTCAAATAATGCAGCGGACGCAACCAACAACACCAGTGTCGTCAATAGTACAGAAACCAAGATTAGTGCTGCTAAAACGTCAGCTGATAGTGACCCTGAAGTGGTAAAGGCGTTACAAGCAAATTTAGAAGCTTCTGGCATCGAAGAAAACATCGTGTCAGCTGTGCCAACGGATATGGAGGGTATTTATTGGGTAACGGCTGAAGGACTGCCGTCTTTTTTCACTGACACGTCTGGCAAGCATATTATTCAGGGTCAAATCATCGCGGTGGGCGAAGCAGCCCCAGTTGATATCAGTGCTGCCCTGGTTGCCAGTACCGCGCAAGAAGCCCTAAAAGCGGTGGATAAAAAAGAGATGATCATTTATCCAGCGAAAGGCATGACTAAATCGGTGGTTTATGCCTTTACTGATGCAGACTGTGGCTACTGTCGTAAATTGCATGAAGAGATGGCGGATATCAATGCGCGCGGTATCGAAGTACGTTATTTGGCGTGGCCACGCAGTCAAGAGTCCGTACCAAAAATGGAAGCCATCTGGTGCAGTCAGGATCGCAATGCGGCCATGGATCAGGCAAAAATGGGCGCCAATGTACAAGCGCCTAACTGCGCCACTCCTGTCCAAGAGCACATGGCATTAGGGGCAAGACTGGGTGTGCGTGGTACCCCTGCTATCTTTACGGAAGCAGGACAACAAGTGGGTGGCTACCTCCCTGCGGCGCAGTTGGCTCAAGCGGTCGGTGCTGACTAAAGGGTTGCACTATGACTTGATACCTTATTGGTATCTGTGAACATGGCGACATTGTGTAGACGTCACAACTGCTTGTCGGTATGATAGGATAAAGCGCTATGAAAAATCAGCAGGACACTTTTATTTGAGCACTTTTTATTCAACTATAATGAAACAGAAGTAAAACTGCTACTGTCAATATGCGCGCAACTAGTACGCTTAGCACCGCAAGTGAATTTGACCCATAACAGTTTTATAGTGGCTTCATTATATTTAACCTTTTGAGGATACTGTGAGCAATTCCATCAAACTAGCGATACTTGGTCTGGGCACCGTCGGCACGGGTGTGATCAATCTAATCAATGACAATTTAGATGAGCTAAAACGCCGTAGCGGACGCGATATTATCATTACCGAAGTGGGTACGCGTCGTCAACGCGATGATATTGATTCAAACATCATGCAAAACAGCGATTTGATGGCCATTGCGGCAAGCGATAATGTCGATATCGTGATCGAAGTGATTGGCGGTACCACCTTGGCCAAAGACCTCATCATGCACGCCATCAAAAACGGTAAGCATGTGGTGACCGCAAACAAAGCGCTGTTGGCTGAGCACGGCAATGAGATTTTTGCTTTCGCTGAAGCCCACAACGTCCATGTCGCTTATGAAGCAGCTGTGGCAGGCGGCATTCCGATTATCAAAGTGATGCGTGAAGCGCTGGCTGCCAATAAAGTCGATTGGCTAGCAGGTATTATCAACGGTACTGGCAATTTCATCATGACCGAAATGCGGGACAAAGGTCGCCCGTTTGCCGATGTACTGTCTGAGGCGCAAGAGCTGGGTTATGCAGAAGCAGATCCAACGTTTGATGTTGAGGGTATTGATGCCGCGCACAAATTGGCCCTACTCGCCTCTATCGCCTTTGGTATTCCTTTGCAGTTTGACAAAGTTTACTGTGAAGGGATCACGGGTATCACCTTGCAAGATGTGAACTATGCTGAAGAGCTTGGCTACCGTATCAAACACTTAGGCTTTGCGGTACGCCGTGATGGTCAAGGCAATGCTGACGATGCGGGTGTTGAGCTACGTGTACATCCAACGCTTATTCCGCAAGATGCGTTATTGGCCAATGTCAACGGTGTAAAAAACGCTGTGCTAGTCAACTCGCATCCGCTTGGGCAGACGCTCTATTGTGGTGATGGTGCGGGAGCTGGCGCGACGGCATCGGCCGTCATGGCTGATGTCATGGACTTAGTTCGCGTGCTGGGTAGCAAGGATAACGACGAGCAAAGCAACAGCGTTCAAAACAACCATGGTCATCACGTCCCGCATCTGGCGTTCATCCCTGAACAGCTATCAGACACCCCGATATTACGGGCTGAGCAGATGATTACTGGGTATTATTTGCGTGTACATGCTTATGATAGCCCGGGCGTATTGGCTGATATCACGCGTATCCTAAGCGATGCCGGGATCAATATCGATGCGATTTTACAAAAGCCTGCGCACAAAGTAGGCCAAGTACCAGTGATTATCTTAACGCTACCTGTGGTTGAGAGTCAGATGAATCTTGCCATCGAAAAAATTGAAAAATTAGACACCATTACTGATAAAGTAGTACGCATTCGCTTAGATGAGCTTGCATAAGCCAGACACTTAGCAGACCCGTTACTTAGTGAGCGAAACAGTGGATAATTAGTAGTTACGTGACAGTTCATAAGCACTTGTTTTTACTATCAGTAAAACACTTTCATTTAAAATACGTAAAAGGGAATAATAACGATGTCAAATGATGCAATTGTAATTTTAAACGGTGCCCGTACTCCAATGGGCGGCTTCCAAGGCGCGCTAAAAGATATGAGCGCGACAGAGCTTGGTGCTGCGGCCATTAAAGCTGCTGTCGCACGCTCAGGCGTTAGTACTGACAACATTGATGAAGTCATCATGGGCTGTATCTTAACTGCAGGCTTAGGCCAAGGCCCTGCCCGTCAAGCAATGCGTAAAGCGGGTCTATCTGATGCAACTGGTGCCGTGACCATCAATAAGCTGTGCGGTTCTGGTCTAAAAGCAGTGATGCAAGCCCATGACGGTATCAAAGCGGGTAGCTTCGATGTGGCAGTGGCGGGCGGCATGGAATCAATGACCAATGCCCCTTACATCATGCCAGGCGCGCGTGGTGGCTATCGTATGGGTCATCAAGAAGTCAAAGATCATATGTTTTTAGATGGCTTAGAGGATGCTGAAACGGGTAAGCTCATGGGCAAATTCGCTCAAGAGATGGCCGACGAAAAAGGCTATACGCGTGAGCAGATGGATGAATTTGCTATCGAATCGCTAAATCGCGCGCTCACAGCGATTAAAGACGACCACTTCAAAGACGAGATCGAGCCCGTGACGTTTAAGACGCGTAAAGGCGAGCAAACGGTCGATACCGATGAGCAACCTGCCCTTGCCAACGCTGAGCGCATCCCAACTCTGCGTCCAGCATTCGCAAAAGACGGTACTATTACCGCGGCAAACGCCAGCTCAATCTCAGATGGCGCTGCTGCTGTCGTGGTCATGAAAGAGTCGCAGGCAAAAGCGGAAGGTCTTGATTATCAAGCCCGCATCGTTGCTACTGCTTCAAACTCACGCCACCCAAGCGAGTTCACTATTGCACCGATCGGGGCGATTGAAAAAGTCTTAGCTGGTGCTGGCTGGTCAGTGGCTGATGTCGATTTATGGGAAATTAATGAAGCCTTTGCGATGGTTACCATGGCTGCCATGGATGAGCTAAAAATTGAGCATACTAAAGTAAACGTCGAAGGCGGCGCATGTGCGCTGGGTCATCCAGTAGGCTGTTCTGGTGCCCGTATCCTCATTACGCTTATTAACTCGCTCAAACGTACGGGTGGCAAAAAAGGCGTGGCGACGCTTTGTATCGGTGGCGGCGAAGCCGTGGCTGTAGCCATTGAATTGCCTTAAACTTGAATTGCCCTAAACGTGGTTAGCGTTAAAACTTGTTCCAAAATCCAAAATCCAAAATCCAAACTACGAATAGCCGTATCAATTCGCTTAGTATAAAGTTTTACGACGTTTAAAACGTTTACTTATTTTCTTACTCCTTGCCTCAAAACCGCAGCGCTTATTGCCCTGCGGTTTTTTCGTGTTGGTCTTATTTTCAAGCAGGTAGAACATTGCGTTATGTAAAGGTACGTTAACTTATTGGCCTAGGTGGGGTGCCACACTTACAGCCTATTACACGCAATTACTGCAAGCCCACACTTTGCTACCTTGCTCATATATCTCATCCAAAATCATGATGTTACGATAATTACAAGTTGAGGTAGCGGCTAGGCGCAAACTGGCTAGCCAACTACTGACATCGTTTTACATCAATTTTCGTTCTATAGAAATTTTTGTAATGAAGCAATTTACTCTTAGAAGTTTTAATATTTAAAAATATAACTATTAAACATTAACTCATAAAAAAGGAAGACAATAATGAGCCAACTAATCCGTTTAAAAGATATTCAAGCCACTCACCGTGACCTTATTGGTGATGACTATTATGATCCAACTCACAAAACCGCTTATGGTGTCAACGAAGAAAAAATCGGTAAAATCGAAGGTGCATTGGTAGAAGACACGACTGGTCGCATTCGCTATTTGATCGTTGATGCTGGCGGTTGGTTCAGCTCAAAAGAAGTGCTAGTACCCGCTGGTTTGGCACGTATTGTTGGCGATGATGTATTCTTTGATAGCTTGACCAAATCACAAGTGGAAGCCATGGAAGAGTATGATCACGATTATCAGTACAGCTATAAAGAACAGTACGAAAAAGATCGCCAAGCATTTACTGCCGATACTGTCCCAGCAGCAGAACGTATGGACATTGAAGATCATGCCTATGATGCGCCAAACACACTAGAGCTATTAGAAGAACGTTTAACGGTCAATAAAGATCGTATCGTGGCTGGCCTAGTGAAAGTGGGTAAACATGTCATCACTGAAGAGCGTAACGTCGATGTTGAGCTAGAAGAAGAGCACGCGAACATTCAACGTACCAACGTAGATCGTCCAACCGATCGTCGCATTGGTGATGGCGGTGTAGATGACACGGTCGAAGTTCAGCTAGAAGCCGAACGTGCCCGTGTTGGCAAAGAGACGTATGTCTCTGAAGAAGTCAGCGTTGGTAAGACCGCTGAGCGTCACACTGAAACAATCGTTGAAACCATTCAGCGTGAAGAGTTAGATGTTGACCGTGAGGGTAATGTTGTTGACCGCGAAGGCAACATTGTAGACCGTGATGGCATCACTGCTGAAGACGTGCGCCGCGCTCGTGGTATGTAATCAGCTAATTTGTCACATATCTTGTAGCACTATTCTACGAAAAAATAGAACTATGTGACTGTTATAAGCAGCTGGATTTTTATTCAGTGATTAAGGCCAGAGCACGTCTCTGGTCTTTTTTATGCTTCTCTATATTGCGCTTATTTACAAGACTGCGATCATCAGCACTTATAAGACGATAAACACGTCAAACAACAAGAAAGATGTATGGAAAGTACTTTTCAACATTTGATAATAATAAGGAGATCAAAATGACTACCGATAATATTAATACCCCACCTGAGCACAAGTTAGACAATTCCCAGGATAAGCTAGACACCGATCACCAGTCCCGCCTTCAACAAAAAAATGAGGCAAATAATACCGGACAAATCGGCCATCTAGAGCTATTAGAAGAGCGTCCTGTGGTCAATAAAGAACGTTTGGACGTCGGCAAAGTGACCGTGACGAAGCACACTCGCACCAAGACTATTGACGTACCGATTGAGCTGGTAGAAGAATACATCACTGTACGCACTGAGTTTCATGATACCGAGAGCCAAGACTTACTCTCTGGAAATTACGATGAAAAAGACGTGTTACGTCATGTTGAACCCGCCTTAGATAGCAAAGCGGTTATCACTGTTAATGATAAGCAAGTTGAGATCGGTGAGGCGCCTATTGAGATAGTAGTCTCACGCCAAGTGGCAACAGTTACAAAAGATACTTATGCCGTTCAAGAAATTGATATTAGTAAAAGCACGCACACCCATACGGATAGTATCCAAGTGTCGCTTCAGCATGAAGAGCTTGATGTTAAAGAAGAAGGATTTTTAGAACATGAAGCTGGGACTACTTACAACAAGTAAGACTCTGGTTTTTTGCCCCTACCGCCAAGCCCCTACCATTAAAAAAGCAACGCGAACGTTGCTTTTTTATTCTTATTCAGTGCTGTAATGAACTTAGCTTATATCGAATCTTCTTCTGTTTTTTTACACTCATAAGTGCTTATGTCTGCTGTATCCACGCCTGCCGTACGCATCACACCTGTTTCTCGGTCATCATGGGCGACGCGCCATTGTACAAAACCTTCGCCACCATCAATGGCAGTTTCTGCTTTAAAGACTTCAGGGTTGGTCGCATCGTTGGTCTTAACTAACGTGGCTGTGCCTTTATCGGTGTCAATGATGACTTGCTTCCCAGCATCTTTATAAGTGGCTTTGACCGTAAGCTCAGGGGCACATAAATAAGTAATCTGACTTACGCCCCCATTAATAGAAGCAATGGTGTCGCTTTCTACTTCATTAACGGTCGCGTCTTCACTATTGACCAACACATCACTAGGTTCTGCAGGATCCGCAGACATGGGTACTGATTGCTCTGCACTGATGCTGTCCTCTAAACTTGGCTCTGGCTCTTGCTGCTGTTGACAGGCGCTGATGGTTAGTGCGCCAGCCAGCAAACCCGTTAAGGCAATAGAGGTGCGGCGTTGTTTTAATAATTCTAAATTCATAACACTCTCCAAAGTAAATATGCTAAATACTATAGCGTGTCCATAAATGCACGCCTATGTTGAATTTGTAAGTAATCGCTACAAAGCGCTCCATAACTTTAAAATAGCAGATTTTTTGCTCATTAAGAAGCGGCCTAATCCTTTAGCGCATTCACAAAAAAAGCCCCTATCTATTTGAGATAAGGACTTTTGATTACCTACTCACCATATCTGCTTTGCAATCTTTACGCCAATTTTAAAAACTTGGGTTGCTAGGCAAACAAGTACGATCTTTGGTAGATTTCACCAGTTCATCGCCGCTAATCATGAGTGATGAGCTAGGTATTAGATTTTACCATGGCATTGCTTATACTTAAGTCCTGATCCACAAGGACAAGGCGCGTTACGACTGATATTCATACCGGCATAAGGATTTGACTCACTAGCACTGCTGCCATTACCGGCCATAGCGCCACTCACAGCGGCCGCCGCGCCGCCTGCCAGCGTGCGGTCTTGTGGCTGTTTTGCTACTTTATCGGCCGAGGCACTGTCTAAATTATCCACCTCATTGTGTTCAAACTGCATTTGCATCTGCGCTGCATTCTCACGTTGCTGGGCTTCTAATGCTTCTAGCTCTTCTTTGGTTGGGATATGCACACGTGATAGGTCTTGCACCGTCTCAGATTTAATGGCGCCAAGCATCATTTGGAATAACTCAAACGACTCACGCTTGTATTCTTGCTCTGGGTTTTTCTGCGCATAGCCGCGCAAATGAATCCCTTTACGCAGCTGATCCATTTGCGTTAAATGCTCTTTCCAATGCTTGTCTAGGCTTTGCAGCATAAAGTGACGCTCAAGCTGGGCGGCATCTTTTTCGCCCATCTGCTCACGACGACTGTGATAACGATCTAGCGCGGTTTGAATGATTTTGGCGCGTAATCCTTCTTCATCCAAGCGGCGATCTTCATCTAGCCAATCGTTGATTGGCATCGATATTTTAAACTCATCCTCAAGCTCATCTTCTAAACCATCGACATTCCACTGGTCATCGATAGAGCCTGGCGGAATAAACTGACTAATCAGAGCGTTATAGACTTCATGATGCATCACTTCGATGGCCTCTAACAAATCCATCTCTGCCAGTAAGTCATCACGCTGACTATAGATAACTTTACGCTGCTCATTGGCCACGTCATCATATTTTAGTAGGTTTTTACGGGCATCAAAATCGCGACTCTCAACTTTACCTTGCGCGTTTTCAATCGATTTGGACACCATTTTGTGCTCAATAGCTTCGTCTTCTTTTAGCCCCATGGCACGCATCATATTGACCACGCGATCGCCTGCGAAAATACGCATCAAATCATCTTCAAGCGATAAAAAGAAGCGGGACATACCAGGGTCGCCTTGACGACCCGCACGACCACGTAGCTGGTTATCGATTCGGCGCGATTCATGACGCTCAGAACCAATGATATGCAAACCACCAGCCGCCACCACTTGGTCATGCTTGACTTGCCACTGCGCTTTTAGACGCGCCATTTCTTCGGGGCTGACCGCATCAATATCTTCGATAAACGACTGCCAATTACCGCCCAAGATAATATCGGTACCACGGCCTGCCATATTGGTCGCGATCGTGACCGATTTTGGACTGCCCGCCTGCGCGATGATTTCTGCTTCACGCTCATGCTGTTTGGCGTTCAATACATTGTGCTTGACGCCTTCTTGATCGAGCAAGTAGGACAACTCTTCACTGGCCTCAATGGTCGCGGTACCGACCAGTACTGGCGCACCTTTGGCTTGGATTTCTTTAATCTCGCGTATGATACCTTTGTATTTGCCTAGCTTCGTTAAGAAAATCTGGTCATCCATATCGATACGAGCAATCGGCTCATGCGTTGGAATCACGATGACATCTAAGTCATAGGTTGACTTAAATTCTGCCGCTTCGGTATCGGCAGTCCCCGTCATGCCAGACAATTTGTCATACAGACGGAAGTAGTTCTGGAAAGTCGTTGTGGCCAGCGTTTGGTTTTCTGCTTGAATCTCGACGTTTTCTTTGGCTTCCATCGCTTGATGCAGCCCTTCAGACCAGCGGCGACCCGGCATAGTACGACCAGTGTTTTCATCAACGATGACCACTTCACCATCATCAACGATATAATGAACGTTTTTGACAAACACATGATGGGCGCGAATGGCGGCTTGCACGTGAGCCAGTAAGGGTAAGCGGCTTGGGCTATACAAACTTTCGTTTTCACCCAGCTCGCCCACTTCGATTAAGAAGCGCTCAATTTTTTCATAGCCTTTTTCGCTAATCTCAATCTGACGATTTTTTTCATCAATCCAGAAGTCTTCTTCTTCATTATTCTTATTGGCTTCTTCGTCTTTTGAGCGTTTGAGCACAGGGATAATGGTATTAATCAGTGCGTACATACGTGACGAATCTTCGGCTTGACCCGAGATAATCAGTGGTGTACGTGCCTCATCAATTAAGATAGAGTCAATTTCATCAATGATACAAAAGTTCAGCGGGCGCTGCTTTTTTTCGCTCAGACTAAAGACCATGTTATCGCGTAGGTAGTCAAAACCGTATTCGTTGTTCGTACCGTAAGTAATATCGGCTCGATACGCGTTGATCTTCTCTTGTGGCGGCTGCTGTGAATAAATCACCCCAACGGTCATGCCCAAAAAGTTAAATAATGGACGGTTTAACTCGGCATCACGCGCGGCCAAATAATCGTTGACCGTGACCAGATGGACGCCTTTATCGCTGATCGCATTGAGATACATGGCCAAGGTGCCCATCAAGGTTTTACCCTCACCCGTCTTCATCTCAGCGATTTTACCTTCGTGCAAGGTGATACCACCGATCAGCTGTACATCATAGTGACGCATACCATTGACACGTAGCGATGCTTCGCGGCAGACCGCAAACGCTTCTGGTAATAAGGCATCTAAGCTTTCACCGTTTTGGTGGCGCGCCTTAAACTCTGCCGTTTTTTGTTGTAATTGCTCATCAGATAGGGCTTGTATCTCAGCCTCTCGTGCGTTGATCTTGCTGACCACTTTGCGCATGCGCTTTAGTTCGCGGTCATTTTTCGTGCCAATAACACTGCCTACAATCTTTGATAACATAATTTTTTGACCTATGGAAATATTCGATAATTAGTGCGCATTCGCCAACGCTTAGCTCGCCGCCTTGTCATCATCCAGCACAGTACCATTTAGTGAGGTACTGCCTAATATAGTCAGCTCAAAATAAAGGTGGTACATCCGTTAATGGTGTTCTATGGGTATAAATCTGTCTTGCTCGCTGTTCGCAAGCGTGACAGATGCCTCAAAATTCATACCAGCAGAATTCTCAGCTTTTTCAAGGGAACCGACTATACAGTGTCGCCTAATGAAGTATCGCCCAATTAAGTGTGCCGTCATTATATATGGTTATGACGCCGATGGATACAAGGGCAAAGGCCAGATATTTGCCGACGTAAAAACGCAACCGGACGTGTTAAAATAGTGTTTATAGGCTGAATCTTTCAAGCGTTTTCATTGACCCTTTAAGCGGAGTAAGTGACCAATCCTCACCTGCTATTTATTCTTATAAAAATACCCATTGCGCCACCAGTAAACCCATTTAATCATAAGAGATCCTGCATGTCCGTTAAGCCCGCTGCTAAACCCCCTACTCTCTCAAAACCTGCGCCAGCAAAATACGCGGTATCAAAACAAGACACTACTGGCCCATTATCCGCTGATCGATTAGTGATAGGCGATGCCGTTTATCACTTGGCCGATCACACGCCGATGATGGTGCAATATCTAACCATGAAAGCCAACTATCCACAAGCGCTACTGCTGTACCGGATGGGCGATTTTTATGAGCTGTTTTTTGATGATGCTAAGCGCGCAGCCCAGATATTAGACATCACCTTGACCCGCCGTGGCACTGATAAAGCCGGCAACACGATTGCCATGGCAGGCGTGCCATTTCATGCAGCCGACAGCTATATGGCAAGATTGATTGCGGCTGGGCAGACGGTGGTAGTGTGTGAGCAAATCGATGAGTCAGCGACTAACAGCACAGCTGACAGCGCACCCAGCCTTCCTAATATGGGCAGCAAGCAAAAGAAGGATAAAAGCAAGCCTACCATCATGCGCCGAGAAGTGGTCAAAACCCTGACGGCAGGAACCATCACCGATGACGCCTTAATTGCGCCCAACCACACCCCAACCGTGGTCGCCATCGACCTCTCCATTCCCACAAAATCTACTGGCAAACAGCCTTTGCAAGCTGCTATTAGCCAGATGGATTTGGCCGCTGGCACGCTCACCACACAAACGCTACATGCCAATCACGATGATGTGGAAGGGTTACAAACCCAAATGCTGACGGTGCTCGCACGCTTTGCTCCTAGTGAATGTATCATTAGCGAAGCGCTCAATGAAAAAGCGGGAGAAAACTGGTCGTTGTGGTTACGGCAAAACCTTGACTGTCCAATTATCGAAGTCGCGGCCAACGACTTTCATCGTGAGCATGCGACCACGACACTTTGCCAGCAGTTTGAGGTGCAGCGCCTTGATGGTTTGGGTGTGGCAGATAACCCACTGGCTCAATCTAGCTGTGCAGCGCTGATACATTATGCACGGCAAACCCAGCAGCGTCATGTGCCGCAAGTCAACCAGCTCATCGTCGAGCACAGCGATGACTACTTAATTATCGATGCGGGTAGCCAGCAGAATCTTGAGCTGTTTACACCTGTCAGTAGCACTGGCACCTCATTAATCTCTGTACTCAATCACTGTCAAACTCCGATGGGACGACGCTTACTCGTGCAGCAAATGAAGCGCCCATTGCGGCAGCACGACCGTATCAATATGCGTTTAGACGCGGTAGCCAATTTACTAAATACAGCCAATCCGTCTAGCCCCTGTGATCAAAGTATGACAGATAACCGACTTGTCACAAGTTTGCGAGAGACGCTAAATACCATTGGCGATATCGAGCGTATCAGTAGTCGTATCGGCCTGATGAGCGCCAAACCTCGTGATTTGCGTAAGCTTGCTGACGGTATCAAAAGTAGCGCCCATCTCGCTACTCTACTGACGGACGCAGGCATTAGCCATGAAGACGTGGGTTTATTGCCCATGCTGATGCAGCAACTGCCCGCCCAGCTACCGGTCGTACAGTCCGTCGCCGAATTGATTGAGCGCGCCACTGTCATCGAGCCGCCCGCGCATATTCGTGATGGTGGCATGATAGCCTCAGGTTTTGACAAAGAGTTTGATCGCCTGACCCATTTGCATGACAATATTCAAGTCACTCTAGATGAGATGGTAGAGCGTGCGCGTCAAGACAATCAACTGCCGAGTCTCAAAGTTGGCTTTAATAAAGTCAGCGGTTTTTATTTTGAGCTGCCTAAGATGCAGGCAAAAAATGCGCCTGCTCATTTTATCCGCCGACAAACGCTTAAAAGTAGCGAGCGCTTTATCACCGATGAGCTAAAAGACGTTGAAACAGAGTATCTGAGCGCACAAACCTTAGCTTTGGCTCGTGAAAAAGAGTTGTACCAAGCGCTACTAACCGACCTCAGTAGCCATTTAGCGGCGTTGCAACAGCTAAGCGCGGCTATCGCCCAAATAGACGTGCTAAGCAATTGGGCACAGCTGGCGATAAATTACCATTGGCAGCGTCCAGTGATGGGCAATGATGCAAAGGACAATAATGCAAAGGGCAATAGTGACTTAGAAAAAAATAACTTAGAAAACAACCCTCATTTAAAGAAAGACAGTCAAACCAGTATCGATATCAAACAAGGCCGTCATGTCGTCGTCGAAGCCGCATTAAAGCCCACGAACACTGACAATCACAGTCACAGTCACAGTCACACGCGGCAAGCCAATCATTTCGTTGCCAATGATTGCGCGCTGGGCAGTAGTGAGCATCCTGAGCGCCTGCTGATGATTACCGGCCCTAATATGGGCGGCAAATCGACCTATATGCGCCAAACGGCGCTTATTGTTTTGCTCGCCCATTGCGGCAGTTTTGTCCCAGCCGTGCAGGCTCGTATCGGTGATATTGATCGTATCTTTACCCGTATTGGCTCAGCCGATGACTTGGCTGGCGGCAAGTCTACCTTTATGGTGGAGATGATTGAGACGGCTAATATTCTCAATCAAGCAACAGATAAATCGCTGGTATTAATGGATGAGGTTGGGCGCGGTACAGCAACCACTGATGGGTTAGCAATCGCGCATGCGTGTGTCAATCGATTGCTAGAGATTGGCTGCCTGACGTTATTTGCCACTCACTATTTTGAGCTGACGCAATTGGCGGAGCGTGCTGAAAATAGCCAAAGCCACATTCGTAACGTGCATGTCGCCGCTAGTGAAGTCGATGGCCAGTTGCTACTCCTCCATCAAATTAAAGAGGGCGCGGCCAGCTCCAGTTTTGGACTGCATGTGGCAAAGATGGCCGGTATCCCAACTCAGGTCTTAAATGATGCCAAGCGCTACTTAGACACTCACTTAGAGGTAGATAACTTAAAGCAAGACAGTCTAACAGCGAATACGCTACATGCAGAGACACCAGCACCCCTTGATGACAAAAATGACTTAGCTAAGTCAGTAAACGATAAACGCCGGCAAGCACAGCACTATAACTTAGCAGAAGCCAATGTCAGCCATAGTAATGAAACACAAAACATGACTGACATTCCACAGCAAAATCAGCTGTTTAGCTTACAAGATGAGCTTGCCGCAATTGATCCTGATAGTCTAACGCCTAAGCAAGCGCATGACTTACTGTATCATCTAAAGAAAATCATCAGTCAGTAAAGGGAATTGTCAAATCGCAGTAAAGGCGCTAAAATACGCTTTATTTTCAGTCTATTCTATAGTCAGTACAAAGTAACATTGATACGTTAATAGCCCTGTGCCGCTGTGATAAACTTTCTTCGCTTGCTGTGCGACTCCGTCACTTCAGAGGCGTCAAAAATTTATCCCAGCATATGATATCAGTGTTAAAGTGCACCCACTATATTTAGCCATAAGCCAAATCAATAACAGGTAGACCTCACTATGACCTTTGTCGTTACAGATAACTGCATTCTTTGCAAATACACCGACTGTGTGGAAGTCTGTCCTGTGGACTGCTTTTATGAAGGACCAAACTTCCTCGTCATCGATCCTGATGAGTGCATCGACTGCGCGCTGTGCGAGCCTGAATGTCCGGCCAATGCCATCTTCTCAGAAGATGAAGTGCCAAAAGGACAAGAGATGTTCACCCAGCTAAATGAAGAGCTGGCGCAAAAATGGCCCAACATCACCGAGATGAAAGAGCAACTGCCAGAAGCGGAAAAGTGGGATGGCGTGGAAGGTAAGATTCAGTATTTAGAGAAGTAGTAAGCTCTTTAAAACTGCTTAAAGTATCAAAATAAAGAAAACCACCTAACGGCAATATGCGGTTAGGTGGTTTTTTATTGTTTAAAATTTAAAAATATTATTGGCATTCTTTCGGTAGATAGGCTTTTGGAATTCCTGCAGATGGGCGGCACTGCCACGATCCATCGGCAGCTCGGTCAAGGCTCAAGGATTGACCTTGGATATAAGATAAATTTTGAATCGTACAAATGATAGCGTTTGTCGTAGTACTGCCCGCAATGGGATCTGCGACTGTAAACTGACAATATTTGGTCTGGGCTGGCATATTTAGCCCACGAGGACTAAAATCTGTCACTCCTGCCCCATCATCCATCAATATCTGATACGGCATTTGATACTGATTAATTTCTTGATAAACGGTCATGACTTGGGTCTTTCTTAGCTGTGTCTGATAACTGACTACCGCTATCGCTGCTAAGATACCGATTACCGCAACCGCGATCATCAGCTCTATCAGAGTATAGCCAGACTGAGTGGCTATACGACGTCGTAAATGACAATTTTGGACAGCTGGCAGGTAAGGTTTCATCGCGTTATCATCAATTATAAGTATAACGCTATGGTGCAGAGAGTATGCCAGTTGGGTTTAAGGTTGTTAAAAAAGGTTCTTTGTAGGCTGTGCTTCGGCCCAGATTTTATATTTAACAAATGATAAAAGATTGATACCAAAGTTTTTTAATCTCTTTTTAAATATAAAAAACCAAACATGACGTTTGGTTTTTTGGGTATTCGATAAGAAATTTTGTAGGCTGGGGTTTTAACCCAGCATTTTAACCTTTCAGAGTGTGGGCTGGGCAAAGTGTCCAGCCTACGCTTGCTAAGGACAGATCAGAGTTCTTTATTTAATAGCTTCTGGTAAGTACTTATTATCTACAGGCTTAGAAGTTGCAGTAGCACTTTTCGATAAAACGCCATTATCGCTAACATCCAATGTTATAATACCACCAGTTAGCTTATCAGATACTCCAGTACTCTCAAAAGTATAGGTAATCGTACATGGAGGAACACCTCCTTCTGCCGCTCCAATTACTGCTGTACCATATTTACCTACGATTTGATCAGGATTAGCTGCACCAGTCTCAGAAGAAATTGTTTTTGAACCATCTGCGAAGCATGTTCCTGCTTGACGGTTAGTAGCAATTGCAGTTTTTAAACCACCTGCTAATGTAAATGCCTCTGATGCTTGTGACTTAGCAATGTAATCTTGATATGCAGGAATAGCGATCGCAGCCAAGATACCGATAATAGCGATCACAATCATTAGTTCGATTAGGGTAAAACCTTTTTGAGCGTTCATAGAATTGTCCTTTGGGATAATACGACAGCAGAGTAAATATCTGACTGACCGTTATAAATGTGATACTTTCTTATTATAAATATTGCATATAACGTGCCAAAATCATCATTCACAATAGGCGTGTCTGCTAAGTGTGCGATTATTATCAATATTTTTAGATAGCCATTTACCGTAATGATATCTACTGACACTAAAGGTTACGCTTAACATAGCAATAACTGTCAGTTTTTCTCATTTATGTACACATACACGCTTATAGCTGACAATAATTGTCAATCGGCTGGACTATTTTAATCATTCCATTCATTACCTGTACCGCAAACGCTGGCTCGACACTTGATATTTTGATAATTCAGACTCAATGCCCCATCACCCGCCATCTGCGTGCCAGACTTTGGTGTGGCAGTGATTATCCATTTAGCAGTTAATGTATTGTTAGGAGGGGTTAGTATAATTGGGTCGATTTTAACATCATAAAGCGCTTGCCCTTGAGCAGGATATGGTTTTGCAAAATCTGTTTTCACTTGTGCACTAATATTACTGTAGCTTCCTTGTGCCAATTTTCGGCTTTCAATTTGACTGGCAATGTTTTGCATCTCGCTCATCATATCTGTGCGTTTGGTCTTGATAACATATCTCTGATAATTGGGATATGCGATTGCCGCTAGTACGCCAATGATGGCAACGACGATCATCATTTCTATGAGAGTAAAACCTTTTTGCCCCTCAATCTTACTTGCCGACCATGACTTATTTTTATTAATACTCACTGGCATTACCAAACCTCCTGTCCAGTACCACAATTCGTAGACGAAATATTAATACTATTAATATTTTGACAGCGTAAGCCTGTACTGGTTAATACGATATAATTAGCGCCTTTCGTAACTCCAGAACTGTTCGGTGTCGCTAACATTTTCCAGCTACGACCAGTAATACTATCTGAAGTGCCTGAAACTGCACTTGTTACAAGAGATTTAGAGGTATCTCCACCATCGACGAGCGTAATTTTATAGCGATAATTATTAGCGTCACTACCATCTGGCACATAGACAGTCTTATTCACTGGTGAATCAGCATAACGATAAGTTTCATTATTAGTCGTACTATTGATAACTTTTGGTTGAAAGCCTTGGTAAGTTAGTGCTCTGGCACGCCAGCGCTCTAGTTCTATCTGTATCTGCAACATTTTTGCTTGCACCTCACGCTCAGCATTCAAAATAGCATAGCGACGATAGCTTGGAACAGCGATGGTAGCAAGTATACTGATAATAAAAACGACAATCATCAACTCTATAAGCGTAAAGCCTCGCACATCGCGATACGCTATTTTACTTGCTGTTTTGTGCATATATGGCTTAATCATACGCCGCGTCCTGTTATAAGTACGAAAGAATCATTTACTCTTAGTTTTAGAAAGCTTTTATATGATTATGACTATACTATTCACTATTCTAATGACATTACTGTTTTCTTTCATACCATGCCCGAGGCTGTAAAGTATAGCGTTCATTGAATAAGAACTCAGAAGCCGTACCATCTCCCCCTATTTGTGTAGGACGGACCTGCTCTCCTGGATACAAATCTTTAATATTACTCGTATTTTTCGTTCCATCTGTACCGTAGCCTGCGCGCTTTGCTGCAGCGATACGATCAGTAATAGTCGTTGTGCCTATTAATACTTTTATATCTGTATTGTTCTTATTAAACGCACCGAGGGTTAGTTCTTGAATACCTTGACCAGCAGGTATATAACCACCTGTTCCAGATATTGAACTGGCATCCATACATATACCATACGGTAAGCAATACAATTGGCGCTCTGAGCCACCAGCGATCTTGGCTGCACAACTTGCTACTGTGCCGTATTGTTTATCAGGGTTATAAACGGTGGTATACAATAAATTATTGATAACTGCACTATCACCTACGCCTTTATTGTATCTAACGTTATTATAACCATCGAATCGTGTTAATGGATAATACCATCCAAGCTTGCTTCCTTTAATCATCTCTATTTTAGCAGTATTTTTCTGGTCTGCAGAAGGCTCAGCGCCAAGTGTGGTTGCTAAATTGACCAAGCTACCTTCTGTTAGATCTTGTACGGTAGGCGTAAATCCATCTTTATATAGATCAGCACTCGTAACGTCACTATCGATAACTCCATAGATACGATTGGCATAATCATTAGTATTACGTAAAGCAGATAAAGGGGCGCTACGATTACCTGAGATAACATTGATCAAGGCAAAAAGCTTGCCATTATTCGTGACTGTTTGCCCACTAATACCTTCATTACGATAGAAGCTAACTACTGGACGTTCGTAAAAACGATAAGCATATTTTTTAGAGGCTGCGGCAGTAGGTGCTACATTCAATACTCGAGTAATACGTTTGTTTGTGAAGTTAGCAACTTCAGTAAAACCAAATTGAGCGGGACGGGCATTTTCGAAATCTGCACGGAATACTTGTCCACCCAAGTCAACCGCATACAAATGGTCCATAAGACCATCATTATCTCTATCAAGTACGGTAACACCGCCAACTATACTATTAACCATACTGTCAGTTTTAATACTACCTGCGGCACTACTAGTTGACCATATTAACTCTCCCGTCTGAGCGTTAATCATGTAGATAGCATTACCTCTTGCCGGAGCACTAGATGTTGGTACATAACTATCGTCTTCGTAATTCATATCATAACCACCGCCAAACACCAATACGTTGATAGGATCGGCATCTTTGCTCATACGAATTTTGGTCGCTGTTGGTTTGCTCCATATCTGACCTAGACGCTCAAATCCTGCCGAATTAGATTTAGCGGTAGTACGTGAGCTAAGACCTGCACTGGTAATAGTAAATAATATTTTTGGTTCAGATTTTTTGGTAATATTCATACCGTAAAAAGCTTCACCACCCATACGCAAACCGCCATAGGCAAACATACCTTTCCTACCAGCAACCTCTTCTACTTTTACCCTCTTTCCGGGTAAATCAAAGTCATAATCTGTTGTTACCAACCAAGGCGCATCTATACCAAAGTAAGGCTCGCCTACTTTAGCTTTGATAGAACCATCAACTAAGGCTTCTGGTTGAGCAATCATCATCGACTTAGGAATAATGGCGACTTCTTCTTTTCCATCATCAGCATCCACTAAATGTAATGCACCATCCATCGAACCAAATAGTACATAATCATCGCGAGTATCGGTAATGCGGCCATTTTCATCTAAAGTTGCACTGTAAGAAATGGCTTCAGGCTTAGAATGTACAACACCGCCTAAGATTTTCGTTTCTCTAGTTGGCCGAGTCAACGTTAGGTTTTTTACCTCTGTTGTAGAAGTTGGTTGTCCATCATTAGCTAATACATTGCTGAACCCTAAAAAACTGAGTAAACGATATTGGTTTAGCTTATTATATGCTTCTGTATCTACTAACTGATCGAACCCTTGCGGTTTACCGCTACTATCCACGCTTAGTTTGCGAAGAACAGGCGTTTTTTTATCTGCCAAAGTATCCTCAACATATATCGTACGCACACTACCAAGATCTGAGGTCGGCGTACTCAATTGTGCGTAAACGCCGCCAGCGCTAATATTGTTATTAGCTATTCCTCCACCTGCCTGAAAATCTGACGTTTGCCATAAATCTTGAGTCTTTTCATTTAAATTGCCAGCTACATCCTTATATAGCAAATTGTTGTCACCACGACCAAATAGTGTCCCTTGATCTAATGCATACTTTTTAAGATTACCTCGCCAAATACTGGATGTGGACGAAATATTAGGATCGAGCATTGGTAAATAAGCATAAGGTAGCTGATTGGCAGCGCGATATGGGTCTTCTGGAATTGTAATCGTACCTGAAGGCGCAGTATTAATGATTTGTACTAAACCAGAAGCAAAGTCAGCAATACTAGCAGCAATCTCATTAGACTCCTCAGTATAATAAAAACCACCATCACCAAAAGTTTTAGTTTCGTTATCTCCTCTACGCTCACCAAGTTTACATAGATTCCGAGTGTTAGCGTCTACATCTGAAGAACCACTATTACAATCGATTACTTCTTTTGATTCACCATTAATTGCGATGGTACGTTTTCCGGTCAATCCTGCGAAATCTTTGCCAAAGCCTACAGTAGCAGTTTTAATTGGTAGTCTAAGAGAATTGTTGACAGGATTCCGTAATAATGCAGCGTAATCGGCCATACATCCCCACGCACCACTGGCACTACCACCTGATAAACCGTTGCAACTATTTACTGACAAGGGTGAAGTGGCACCTAATAATGAGGTATTCATTAATTCTTTGGCTCTATTAGAAGAGCCTGTAAGACTCTCATAGTATCTTCCGTCTTCTGTGGTGAGCTGAGGCTCACCATCTGTTAACAGATAAATACCATTACCACTACACTCTTTAGTATTTAGAGGTGAGATATACTTGTTCTCATTTTCTTTTTTAGACAAAGATACTGAGTTATTGAATCCACTATCCTTATTTTGACCTTGATAATAGGTACGTTTATTATTTTTATCTTCATAAAAATCATAGATAGAGGACGGTATAGTGCTTGAGCGACTTGACCAACTATCCCAGCTAGTGCAGGCATAAACATACTTATTTAAGACTGTATCAAGTGATAATTCAGATTGATTACTATTACAACGGCGATAATAATAATCAGAGTAGTAGTAACCATAGTAGTAGTAACCTCTATCCTCTCGTTCAGCAACTACTGAACCGCCCCGGGATTGTCGGAGACTCAACATTCTGAGAGAATACGACAATGAAAAAACAAACCTACACTCCTGAGATTAAAGAACGCGCCGTTCGCATGCTGATAGAAGCGTTGGGCGACTATCC